>CAZHDQ010000353.1:0-4066 GCA_964531595.1 uncultured Anaeromyxobacteraceae bacterium | reverse complement strand
TATCGCGCGCCGGCATGGTCGAGTCGGGCCTTCCCACGGCGGACTTCATGCCGACCCTGGTCGCAGTTGACTCGGAGGGACAGTTGGCCTGGTTCCTGCGGATGATGGAGTCCGGCTCCCAACAGGGCTTCAGCATCCTGTCCAACGGGCACTTCGGTGTGGTCGGTGATTTCGGACTGGTCGAGTTCGACCTGGAGGGCAACCGGGTCAGCCAGGTCGACGCATCTGTGCTGGGCGTGCCCACGCTGCATCACGATGTCGTACTGCTTCCAAACGGGAACTTCCTGTCGCTGACCCTCGACCTGCAACCGGTCGCCGATTCGAGAACACCACCGGGAGCCTTCCTGGTGGATGTGTTGGTTGAATTCACGCCGGAAGGCGAGGTGGTCCGCCAGCGTGCCATGCACGATTTCCTGCCGTTCGATCCGGCGAGCGTCGTGAAGAGCGATGTCAACCAGTGGGACTACCTGTTCCCGGACTACCGGACCATTGATGTCTATCACGCGAATTCGTTGAACTACGACGCGGCCACCGACATGATTTTCGTTGGCCTGCTGCAGTGGGGCCAGATCATGGTCCTTCACGGGACAACGTGGGATGTCATGGGCGTCCTCGGCGAAGGCGGCACCGTGAATCTGGCCAAGGGGTCCTGGTTCCGATCGACCCACGGCCCCCACCTACTGCCCGACGGCGGCATCGTCGTGTACGACAACGGCGGACACTTATCAGGCGGTTTAAGGCCCAGCCGCGCGACCGAGTACCACCTGGAGTCGCTCGAAGGCGCGCCAGGCGAAAAACGGGCGTGGACGATGGCCGCGACCGAGGCGTGGTCCTATCAAAATGACTTCCTCTCGCCCTACATGGGGAACGTCCAGCGGCTGGACAACGGCAACACGTTGATCTGCGATGGGATGCGTTTGGTGCCGGGCGACGGCGGTCTGGCGACCGAACCCTACATCCAGGAGATCGGGGCCTCGCCTGCCGAGTCGCTGTCCCGCCTGGTCATCCGGCGCCGTGCCGACGATGTGCTTGACAGCCAGTGGATCGTCTACCGGGCCTACCGGATCCCGGACCTGTAGGTCATCCCGAAGACATCAAGCTCCGTGCGCCCGGTCCGTTCGCTTTCCTTTCGCCTCTTTTTCCGCCACGGCGTTCTTGACAGGAAACTTTCATTGGGCCATCGTGTCACCAAGGTGATCAAATTGGCGAAAGTCCTCCTGGCGAAGGCGAGGTTTCTAAGCCTTGAAGAGAGCGCATTCACGCCGCCCGTAGGCTTGCTTTATATCGCAGCGGCCTTGCGGGAGCATGGCCACAATGTGTTGTTCTTCGAGTCGGGAAGGGACTGGACCGATCCCCGCCGCTTTGGGCAGGTCCTGTCGTCCTTCAGGCCTGACGTCGTGGGAATCAGCGCCCTGACCCAGGAATCGGTTGGCCTGCGGATGCTGGCTCAAATCGCCAAAGCCCTGCTTCCAGACGTGCCTGTCGTCGTTGGGGGGCCGCACGCGACCGCATATCCGATCTGCTGCGCTCGCGATCCGGCCGTCGATTTCGTGGTCCGCGGCGAAGGTGAAATAGCTTTTCCAGCCCTGGTCGATGCCCTGACACGTGGGGGGCGCGACCCGCATGGTATCCCGGGTGTGAATTGGCTGGGCAGCGGCGGCGAACTTGGGACCGGTGGGCCTGCGATACCGATTGAGGATCTGGACGAGTTGCCGATGCCGGCCTGGGACATGGTTGACAGGGAATTTTATCTGCACGAACGCTCTATGGCCCATGTAGGCAAGCGTGCCTACCTTCCCCTGGTCACGTCGCGCGGTTGTCCGTACGGTTGCATCTACTGCCACCAGATTCACGGCAAGCGTTTCAGGTCCCGATCGCCGGAAAGCGTGCTGCAAGAGGCCCGGATTTCCTATAGGCGCTACGGGGTTCGAGACTTCGAGTTCTACGACGACAACTTCAACCTGAATAGGCCTCGGATGGAGGCAATTTTGGACGGCTTCGCGTCCCTTCGGCCAACGGTGAACCTGCACTTCCCGAACGGACTGCGGACCGATCTGCTGGTCGAATCGGATTTCACGCGGTTTCGAAGGGCCGGGACGCAGTTCATCGCGGTCGCCGTCGAGTCGGCTAGCCCTCGCATCCAGCGGCTGATTCGTAAGGACCTGGATCTGGATCGGGTCTTCGCAAACATCACCGCTGCCGAGCGGGCCGGGCTGTTCGTCAACGGGTTCTTCATGCTCGGGTTCCCGACAGAGACGTTGGAAGAAGCTCGCCGTACAGTGGATTTCGCCGTCCGTTCCCGGTTGCACGAGGCGTTGTTCTTCGTAGTGACCCCGTTCAAGGGTACCCCGCTGTATGACATGGTCGGACCCATGTTGCAGGCGCAGGAAGCGGCCGTTTCGGACGTGGATATGGACTATTTTCGCGGTCGCTGCAACGTCAGCGCAATGACCGATCGGGACCTGTTTGCGCTCCAGCGGTCGGCGTACGCGCGGTTCTTTGCGAGTCCGAATCGACTGGCGAGGATTGTATTGCGCCATCCCCGGCGGGTCATGCTGGGATGGTACGGGTTCCAAACCTTGATCAAGGCGATCCCCCACCCCCGGGGCTTCAAGTTGCCGGTCAAGGTTTCGGATCCCCTGCCGCAATGCCAACCAATTTCCCAGTCTCACGCACTATAAGTGTGTGAAACGCCCAGACCCTAAAGTCCCAGGACGCTGCGGATGGCATCGGGGCGAAGTGACAGCATCAGATTCAGGTCCTGGTGGCACGAAAAGTTACATCCCTTGCAGTCGAAGGTCGTCGTCGCCAGCCGCACCGCCTTGGCTACCCCGTCCTTCAGCACGTTGCCTGGGCGCATTAGCCCGATGCCCGGCCAGCACGGATAGACGTCCCCGTTCGTGTCGATCACGACGTACAATTTCCCTGCGTAGCATCGTGGGCCCGTCACGTTCGGCCAGTGCCTTGCGAACTCCAGGCTGGCGTAGGAATTGGTGACGTGGCCACCCTGCCGCTTGAACGCGGCGATGACGTCCAGCGTCCGTCCCAGTTCCTCGTGGTCGGGCACCAGCCCAGACAGGTCGTCCGCGGCGCATTCGTTTTCGTGCAGCAGCGAGAACTGGATGCCGGCACCCAGGGCGCGGGACTGTTCCAGCAGGAATGGCACGACGGCCAGGTTTTGGCGCACCAATGTGGTGACCACGATGACCGGGATGCCCGCGTCGATGGCCATTCGGATCCGTTCGGGTTCATCGCCACGCGACCCCTTGCGCAGCAGGCGTTGCACTTCGGGAGACCCCTCCAGCGAGACCAGCAGCAGGTCCAGTTCCGACATCCGTGCGATGGTGGACGCGTTCAGCAGGGAGCCGTTGGTCACTACATGCGTGATCATGCCGGCGCGGCGGGCGTGGGCGATCAGGTCATACAGGTCGTCTCGCAGCATCGGTTCCCCGCCTGTGAAACCGATCTTGACAGTACCCAGGTCGCGCAGCCCGTCGATGACATCGCGAACCTGCGCGGTCGACAACTCGGGTAACCGGCGCTTGTGGCAGCCGCAATAGTCGCAGGACAGGTTGCAGCGGTTGGTCAGGGCGATGCTCGCGAATAGCGGGGCGTTGCGGCCCGCCAAGTGGTGGAGTAACACGCCCCGGCCCGCGCGCCACATACTGCCTACTCGGATGCGCAAGGCCCAGCCTCCGTGCGAACCGACCCGAAGGATAGCGGTCCCGCCGGCGAGTCGCAATCGTAGCCGGTCGTCGCCGGTCAGAGGTAGGTGGCGACTGCGTGCACGACCTCAAGACGTTGAACGGCGACGAGGGCTTCTGTCGGATGCTTCAGCGGGCACAGTTGGCCCGTGTGGTATACTCCGCCGACCGCTCGGCGGGGTTTCGCCGGCGTGGTTTTTGGGCCCGTGCGGCCCACCTAGACTGGAAGCAGGTGACATGACAGCGGACCGACTTTTTGAACGGATTGCATCCAAGGGGCCGGTGTGTTTCGGGCTGGACACTGCGGCATCGTACCTTCCGCCAGGGCTTGCCCAGCGGTCCGGCGACGAGGCCGAGGGCAT
>CAZHDQ010000352.1:0-4067 GCA_964531595.1 uncultured Anaeromyxobacteraceae bacterium | reverse complement strand
AGATGTGGCTGAAACATTGGTCGAGAGGTGTGGCTGAAAGGTTGGTCGAGGACCCTGTCTGCCCGATAAACCAAACATTGCTTCCGTAGGTCGAACGGTTTGCGAATCACCCGCAATCGCGTCCGGCCGCAGGCCGGTCCGGCGCGCCCGTTGCCCGCGGCCGAACATCTGCAATCAGGTTGGAACCGCCACTGGCCGCGGAGGCGAAGCCAGCAACGGGCGTGACGGAAGCGATTGTCGTGGTGAATTCGTTTGTTCGACGGCCCTCTCCCAATGCAGTTCACGCAACGTTGCGATGTTGTCAATCCGCTTTCGAGGATACTGTCCTCTCTTTTTGTGACGACCTGAAGGAGGTGGCGGCGGGGTTGGTCCATGGCAGCGCTTCAAGCGGAACATTCGTTGCGGATGCACGCTTCGGCACGGACTTGTGGCTGACCCTGGATCGGCG
Source organism: uncultured Anaeromyxobacteraceae bacterium (assembly GCA_964531595.1). Taxonomy (GTDB): domain Bacteria; phylum Myxococcota_A; class UBA9042; order DTJE01; family DTJE01; genus DUVQ01. The sequence continues at coordinate 3,619 of CAZHDQ010000352.1, read as the reverse complement.
CCCGGTCGAGATGCACCAGGGACGCGGGGACACCGATGTTGCGCCTGGCCGAGGTTCGACGTTCAGCCTTCGCTTTCCCACCACAACCGACCTACAGGATGCGTGATGCCTCGCTACGCAGATTTGTGCAGCGAAGCCACTTCTCGTCACTCAATCGGCCTCGTAAGTGCCCGCTCTGGTGGTACAACATGCCGGAAATACTGATTGCGTTGTGTCACATGGCGCGCACTGTTGGTGGCATAGAGATTGCAGGAGACGTCCAACCGATCTTGGCCTGCGAGGTAGTCGTGAAAAGACGAATTGCCGGAGCCTTGTCTTTCGTGCCTGTCATTCTGTCAGCAGGTGCGTATTTGACAACCCCCTCGTTCGCCAACGAGTCGCGTCAAGATGACAGACTCACGACTTCTTCCGCTGAATCGACGATCACGGAGGTTCAGTCGCTAGCTGCGGCATCATTGCAGTCAAGACTTGGCGGTCCAACAATCCTGCACTGGGGCGACGGGGGGTTAAAAGTTCTCGAGGGTTTTTCTTATTCCACCGGGAACACTGACGTTCATCAACTGCTGACAGCCTTCCTTGACACCAATTGGACTGACTTGGCGCAGGTACTCAACGTTTCCGAAAGCGACTCGTTCGATCTGCGCACCATTGAGAACGGTCCCAAGTCCCGACCGGGTCTACGAATCAGGTTCGACCGACGCTTTGATGGCATCCCGGTCCGGGACAATTTCTTCGTCGTCGAATTCCTTCATGGTAGCTCCGGTGACGACGCCCGCGTCAAGCCTTCGTCGGCAAGGGATCCGCTTCGAGTGGTCCGGATCCGATCCAACATGGCTCCGCTGGAGCGCTTCACGGCTACAGACAACTGCCTCTACCCCGAGGATGTTGCCGTCGATTTGCTACGGCTCAACTCAACCGTGCCGATCGGATCTCTGCATCTTGCGACCCTGGAGTTCGATGCGGTTAACGGCCTGATGCAACCAGTCTGGAGACTCTGGCTTCAGGATGACTGGCAGGAGGGCAACGAAAGGCGCCTGCTTGAGTTCACGATGTCGTGTGACGGTACGATTCTCAGGGGACCGATGGGGGCTGTGGAGGCTCCAAGGAAGGTCCAGGTTCGCACGCACGCAACGCCTCACCACACATCGTTCGACTCGACCGGGACGAAGACGTCCGTACCACTGCCAAACGGCTCGGTGTTCTTCATGACATCGACCACACGTCCATGTTATGGAACCTTTCCGCATACCCTCAGCGATTACCATGGCACGTTCCTGGCGAACATCTTCGATGTGCCGTGGTCGCCAGTTGTTCCGTGTCCCCACGATCCTGGCGCAACCTGTCCCGGTCAGGATTGTCTTGTTCTCGACTACCGTGGCGATGCTGGGCTGCCTGACAACTATCGGACCGAACTTCTCAGTACAAACGAGGCCAACACGACCTACCTGATCGACGGCCTTCTGTCGGCACCGCCGCCACCTGCAACAACTGTTTACCAATTACCCTGGCGTCCGGTTCTTGGCCCAACCGAGCAATGCAACGGCTGCCCGTTGAATTCGCCCGGCTACGACCAGGCAATCACCATGACCAATCTCGGTGGTGTTCGTGGAGAACTGAGCTATCATCTCGAACGGGCAAAGCATCTCTTGGCGGACTATCCCGCAGTACCCTTCCTGGATCTTCACGAGTACCTTCGCTTCCAACGACCGGAAGGCATCAGCACTGACGTCTCCACCAGATGCATCGGTGCGTCCCAGTACGTGGGGGTCGCGAACGAACTATTGCTGCAATGTCCCTACTGCATCTCCGACCTATCTTTGCACAACGACGACGAACTTCGCGAGAACAGAAACACTGTGAATCACGAGGTCTCCCACGCTACCGACATGTCCGCCCATTCGGGCTTACTATCGAGCACCTTCGGCGGAGACCTGCCCAGGTGCGACAACTGGTACCACAACGGTCAGAACTGGCTCTCATGTTGTCACTCGGAGGGGATCGCGCAGTATGGCGCAATCTTCGCGTCCTACTTCGAGTCATTCCAGAATGTCCCCGCCTTCGGCCAGACCTTTCCCAAGAACTACCATTGCGGCTATCTGCTTGATGGTCCGGACGGCACTCCCTGCAACCCGTACGCGCGCGGTGGACTCGTGTTCACAAGTCCGCTCATCGAGACCCTGCTGGCCGCAGGTCCACTGGCAGCCATTGGGGCCTTTCGCACTCTTGAGCATCTCAACCCATCGACTAGGATTCTCGATCCCGCCTGCGCGAACTCGTGGGATCCTGCGGATTGTTCGCCCGCGGTCGCCACCTATTACGAGGAGATGGCCCTGGAGAGCCGGGGCGCCGCATTCTACACAACCCAGTACTCCACTGCCGAGGTGTCCAGAGCATGGCATCTGACCATCGACGACGCCGCCCCTGGAACGATCCAGTGCGGTCTCACTTGCACAGCGGTCAATACGACCGACCCAGCAAAGGACTACTTCCCCTGGTACGACGACGTGACCAATGTGCCCGCATCGGGTCCGATGATATTTACCGAAAGGCGGATCGGTGGATACACACATAGTGCTGCATTCACTCACTTTGGCGTGCTTGAGTACTGGCCGGGCAGTTGCTTTGAGGATCGCAACGGCGCGACGCAGTGCAAGCGACTTGCGATGGACTACCTGGATGATGTGGACGTATTTACTTTCTTGGGCAGGGAGGGCGAAACCTATCAGATCTGGACGGATGTCTCGTCCAGCGGCTTCGCGACTGACACGCTGATGTTATTGATGGATGTTGATGGAATGCCGCTATTCCAACACATCAATGACGACTGCTCTGACGCGACGATTCCGCACTCTGAAAAGTCGTCTTGTGTAACCATTACGCCTCCTAGTACTGCGATATATCGTATCGTCGTGATGCCTGGCTCCGCCTCCGAGGTCGGTGCAGGGGCAACTTATGGATTGAACGTTCGCATGGTGGGCGATGATTTTCCAGATACTCTAGCTGCCGGCCCCGCACCCTTGACGCCGGATGAAGTGGTAAGGGGCTTTATCAATTCCAGCGACGATGTCGACTGGTTCTCGATGATGACTCAGGCGCCTTCCGGCTCGGGCCAAAATGTAGTGTCGGTCAGGGTGTACTCCGGCTCGGGCATCTCGGTGAATGCATGTCTTCGCAGCGCGGGAGGCATCCCCTGGTCTTGCGACACAGGCACTGACTTCGTGCTCTCGGAGAGCCTTCCTTCGGGCACGCAGATTGCGATGACGCTTTCGGTCGAGGCGGCCTCTGGATCATCACCTCCTACAGCGTACTACGTTCACCCCCAAGCTCTTGCTCAAATGCCTACAGTTTCGCTTGGTCGCTTGGGCGCCAACCTGCCTCTTGTTCTTGGCTCTGCCGCCACTCCTGAAGGCAAGGAATTCACCTTCACGCTTGAGCTTGGCCAACATGCGAACATCGAGGTTTTCGGAACCAGCGATGTGGAACTGGAATTGGGCGGTCCTTGCAACGCGATTCACGCAACCACCGGCAGTTTCTTCGCTCCAGCACGGAGCTGCTACCTTCTGACTGCGGACTCTCATGGCGGGCTGTCCCAGTGGCCCTATGCGTTTCGAAGTGTTCC
>CAZHDQ010000351.1:0-4068 GCA_964531595.1 uncultured Anaeromyxobacteraceae bacterium | reverse complement strand
AGGAGTTTTTTACGGCGCCGCGGTCTGCCGCACCCTGGATGAGGCCCTGGCCGCGTTCTACCACAACGTGGCCGTCTGGGGAGTCCCGGTGATCATCCAGGCCTACCACTCCGGTGACGAATACGATGTCGTGGCGGTGGGCGATGGGCAGGGCGGTCTGGTCGGTGCGGTGCCCATGAAGAAAACGCTTATCACGGACAAGGGCAAGGGCTGGGCCGGCGTGGCCGTGCGGGATCCGGAACTACTGGATGTCACGCGGCGCTTCATGGCGGCCACCAGTTGGCGCGGCCCGTGCGAAGTCGAGGTCTTGAAGTCGGCCGATGGGCGCTACCTGCTGCTGGAGGTCAATCCCCGGTTCCCTGCCTGGACGTACCTGTCGGCCGGCGCCGGCCAGAATCTGCCCTGGGCGGTCGTGCAGTTGGCCGTCGGCCAGGATCCGAGGCCCCTACCCGACTACCGGGCCGGAACGATGTTCATACGGATCTCCTTGGACCAGATCGCGTCCATGGAGGATTTCCAACAGATCGCGACCACCGGAGAGCGGGTTCGCGACGGGAGGGACAAGCCATGACGAAGCCGCGCTACGAACGACCGACTCTGGTCCGGCACGCAATGGGAATGATGAACAAACTGGCCCGGGTCCAGGCCATCCAGCCCCTGACAACCATCGACGGGGCGCCGGTATCCGCGCTGGTGGAACGGTTCGGGTCCCCGCTGTTCGTGTTTTCCGAAAAGACCCTGGTGGACCGGTATCGCGACCTGCACGGGGCCCTGGCCCGCCGATGGCCCCGGGTACAACCGGCATGGTCCTACAAGACCAATTACCTGGATGCAGTTTGCCGGGTCTTCCACCGGGAAGGGGCGTGGGCCGAAGTCGTCAGCGAAATGGAATACGACAAGGCCCGCCACCTGGGCGTTCCAGGGAGTCAGATCATCTTCAACGGGCCGTTCAAGCCCGAAGACGCGCTGCGCAAGGCGTTTGCGGACGGCGCCCGGGTCAACCTGGACCATTTCGACGAGATCCAGCGGGCCGAACAGGTTGCCGGGGAACTGGACCTGCACCCGCGCGTGGGCATCCGCCTGAACATGGCCGTGGCAGGGACCCCGCCTTGGTCGCGGTTCGGATTCAACTTGGAAAACGGCCAGGCCCTGGACGCCGTTCGTCGCATCAAGGCCGGGGGACACCTGGACCTGGCGGGCCTGCACTGCCACATCGGGACCTTTGTGCAGGACGTGGAGGCGTACCGGGAGGAGGCCCGCAAACTGGCGACATTCGCCAACGATCTGAAAGCCGGGTTCGGGATTGTCATGGATTCCATCGACATCGGAGGCGGCTTCGCATCCCGGAACACGCTGCACAATCAATACCTGCCCGGGGAACAGGTCACGCCGTCCTTTTCCCAGTACGCCGAAGCGATTGTCGACGGCCTATCGGTCCTGGACGTCGTGGAGGGGAAGGAACCGATGTTGGTGGTCGAGACCGGGCGGGCGCTGGTGGACGAGGCTGGATACCTGATAACGACGGTTCACGCCAACAAACGCCTGCCTGACGGGCGCAAGGCCCTGATTGTCGATGCCGGAGTGAACTTGTTGTTCACGGCGTTTTGGTACAAGCACGATGTGACTCCGGCCCAGGAGTTTTCCGGGACTCCGGAGTCGACGGTCATCTACGGGCCGTTGTGCATGAACATCGATGTGCTGCGTGATCAGATCCTGTTTCCGCCCATGAATACCGGGGATCGTCTGGTCTTCCGATCGGTCGGCGCCTACAACGTGACTCAGTGGTTGCAGTTCATCACCACGCGACCCGCGGTGGTCATGGTGAGTCGCTCGGGGGAAGTCGGCGTGATCCGGCGGGCCGAGTCGCTGGAAACAATGCGGGTGATGGAGGAGATGCCCGGGTGGCTGGAATAGGAAGGGCGAGTGGAAACGGGTAGGGCTGCGGGCAGCGTGTAGGAACAGGCAAGACGGGCACGGGACGTTGGGGCAGGGAGGGCTCGGTGGGGCAGGCAGGGCACGTTGGAGATGTTATGCATGGCAAATCGGGAACCTTGATCCGCCAATGGGTGGACCCGCTGCTGTTTTCCTATTCCCAAGTGTTCTTCACTCAGAGTCGTGCGGTTGGGTTGCTGCTGCTGGCGGCGTCCTTTGTACAACCGATTCTGGGTCTGTTAGGCCTGGCGTCGGTGCTGCTGTCGTTTGCCACGGTTCGGCTAGCCCATTTCAGCCCAGAACTGGCACGCCGGGGTATGTACGGCTACAACCCGCTGCTGGTCGGTCTGGCCATCGGGGCCTTTTTGCAAATCAACGTGACGGTCCTGGCCGTGCTGGTCCTGGCCATTATCGCGGTGACCTTTGTGCAGACCGCGCTTGAATCGGCGCTGGGGTACTTTTTCAACCTGCCGGTCTTGTCCCTGCCGTTCGTTACCGTGGCGTTCTTGGTCCTGGCAGCCGTCCCGTTCATCCGGGACGCCCACCTGGTGACGTCCCTGACGCAGTGGTCCGCGACTGACGTTGCCTGGTTGCCCGGGTCGGTGGTTTTGTACCTGCGCAGCCTGGGAGCGATCTTCTTCCAGCCTGACCTGCTGGCCGGTGCGGTGGTCCTGCTGGCGCTGCTGGCATACAGCCGGATCGCCGTGGTCCTGTCGTGGGTCGGCTTCGCGATGGGGCACCTTTTACTGGTCCAGGTCTTCGATTTTTCTTCGCCGTTCATTGCGCTGATCGTCGGGTACAACTTCATATTGACCGCCGTAGCGCTGGGCGGCGTCTGGTTCGTGCCCCAGAGAAGTTCGTTCGTGTTCGCAGCCATCGGAACGCTGCTGGCCGGGTTGCTGACGGCCGCGACCATCCTGATGATGCGTCCCTACAACCTCCCCGTGCTGATCCTGCCGTTCAATCTGACAATGATCTTGGTGTTGTACGCCATGCGCCAGCGGGTCCGTGACGAATCGCCCAAATCGGTAGACTTCGTGGCCGGGTCCCCGGAAGTGAACCTGAACTACTGGCGGACCCGAGTGGCCCGATTCGGTGCCCGTTTTCGGGTGCGGTTCCGCCTGCCGGTGTCGGGCCCTTGGACAGTAACTCAGGGTGTCGACGGGCCCCACACCCACCAGGGTCTGTGGCGCCACGCGTTCGATTTCGAGGTCCTGGGGTCCGACGGAAAGAACTACGAGGGGCCGGGGTCCCAGCGCACCCACTACCTGTGCTACCGCCTACCGGTGGTCGCGACGGCCGACGGGACGGTGAGCAAGGTGGTCCGAGACATACCTGACAACGATGTGGGGCAGCGAAATCCACGGGATCCCTGGGGCAATCTGGTCCTGATCCAGCACGCTCCTGGCCTGTATTCAATGGTCTGTCACCTGGCGCCCGACACCGTGAAGGTCGTCGAGGGCCAGTTCGTGGCCAAGGGGACGGTCGTGGGGCTGTGCGGCAACTCGGGCCGATCCTTTGTGCCCCACGTACACTGGCAGTTGCAGTCGACACCGCGAATCGGGGCGCCTACCCTGGAAGCGGAATTCCACGACACGGTGACGGTGGGCGATGGGGTACCGGTCCTGCACTGCAGTTGTGTACCGGTCCAGGGTGAATGCGTGCGTCCGCTTCTGCGGCACGACGACCTGGCTTCGATGTTTGCGCTGCCAATCGGGGCGCGGTGGCGGTTCCGGGTTGCGATTGACGGCAAGCCGCCCAAAGACGAAGTCGTCGTGTCCGGCATCGACTTGTACAACAATCTGTACCTGGAATCGCGGGCCACCGGCGGACGCCTGTTCTTCGAAAACCAGAACGCGCAGTTTCTGGTCTATGACCATCAGGGTCCACGGACGGGCGTGCTGCACCTGATGTTCGCGGCCGCACCCCGGGTACCGTTCGAACCGGCCGGTTCGCTGGTGTGGGACGACGTGCTGCCCCGGCGGCGCTTCAGGTCCACCGTGGCGGGCTGGCTGCATGACGCGGTGGACCCGTTCCTGGGGGAGCAGGGGCTGACGCTGGACTATACGGCTCGGCGGGACCACGACACGCTGGAGGTTCAGGGAACCGGAATGCTGGGTGGACAGCAGATGTCCA
>CAZHDQ010000350.1:0-4070 GCA_964531595.1 uncultured Anaeromyxobacteraceae bacterium | reverse complement strand
GAAAACCCAAGCAGCCTGAAACGCCAAGTCGACTAAGAAGGTCTGTAGCGTCGGGGATGTCGGCCGCCGGGAATCCTCGGGCGGCGTCTGATCCACAGCCTTCGGCCCGGCAATGCGCAGAACCGCGCCCATGAAGACGTCTCGACAACCATCGGGAAAGCCCTGCTCGAACGACGGGCAAAATCCGTTCGAAGTGGGCGCGGCACAGGCTTTCGCTGTTTCAAGAAGCACAGTCCCGCAGTCTTCGTCCGCACATACCCTTGCGCGCAGGCTCTGGGGCGTGGCTGACAAACCAGCGACCTTGCAGGGCCCGCCGGCAGCCTTCAACAGTTCGAACAGTGTTTCGGCGGCTTCTCGGGGAAGGACAAAACCAGTGGCGTCCTCGGCCGGGGATTCGTCCCGCAAATCATCCGCGAACACTGATGGGGCCCGGGCCATCCCGATGACCGCCACAGCAAGGACTGCCCATGACCTGGATTGCGACATCGTTGTTCGACCATACAATCGGACAGGCGCGCTTCCGAAGTTTGCGGCGGCGGACTTCCCGGTGTCCATCAACACCCCAAACTACCGCGCCTTGGCCGCGACCTCGGCGACGAAGGCTTCCGGTCCCAGGGGCCGACCAGTGGCGAAGCTTACGAAGTCCTCCCAATGCATCCGCATGCCTGGGGCAAACACGGCCTCGATCAGCGCCCGGCCGATTTCGGGGCGGTTCGAATACGACATCGCCCAGGTCGGCCCCTCGTGCCCGACCTTTTTTGCGAACATCGCGCGCAACTGCGCCGCGAACAGGTCGCCCAGCAGGTAGTTGTGATAGTAGACCGGCGCAATGGTGAAATGCGGCTTGGCCGCCCAGTCGGGCAGGTCGCGGCCGGCCGGGCGCTTCAGTCCCTGCAGCCGTTCGACCGTGCCCCACCACAGCGCGTTCAAGTCCTGGTCGGGGTTTTCGTACATTTTGCGTTCGAACGAAAACATCACCATCGCCCACCGGGCAAAGATCAACTGCTCGCGGCGCCGCTGTTCCAGGAGCGCGGGACGGGCCTTCGCGACGGCATCCGGATCCGCTCCGACACGCTCGATAAGCCAGGTCGGGTTCTTGGCCAGCGCGCCCATCATCATCGCGATGGCCTCGGTGGTGAATATGTGAGCAGCCTCGCGCAGGTTGAACGGCAGCGAACGGTCGATGAACTTGTAGTACACCGCATGGCCCGACTCGTGGAGCATCGTATCCATCCAGTCGGCGGTCGGCTTGATGTTCAGCAACATCCGGACGTCGGCGCCACGGTCCAGAGTGATGCAGAAAGCGTGCTGGTCCTTGCCCTCGCGTTCGAAGAAGTCGCTGTTCGCCACGATGTCGTCATATTCCAACCCCAGGTCGGTGTAGAACAGGCGGCCCAGTTCGACGATGTCCTCCTTCGTGCGCCCTGCGTAGAACGCGTCCAGGTCGACCGCCTCGTTGGGCGGCGCATCCTGGAAGAACGGGTTGTCGTAGTGCCACGGCATCATGTCCGCTGCCGCTATCCCGAAACGACGCGATAATTCGGTATCCAGTTCCGCCTTCATCGTCTTGAACGGGGCGTCGGTGGCCTTCTCTAGGGCGTCGAACAACGCGATCAATGTCGCAGGATCGTGCTCCTGCATCCGAATTTTCATGTCCCAGTAGTTCGCAAATCCCAGCGACCGCGCCGCTTTATTGCGCACGCGTGCCAATTCAATCAGCGGTTCACCAACCTGGTCACCGACCTGCTTCAGTGCCTCCCAGATCGCCTGTCGTTTCGCTGAATCGGTTTCCTGAGCCAAGCGCTCCAAAAGGTCGTTGTTCGACCACGTTCGGTCGTCTAGCGTCGCCCGGAACGTGTTGAAGGTCTGCTCAATGGCGCTGGACTTATCGACCATCTCCGCCAGCACGTCGCGCTGCAACTGGTTTTCCTGATAGGCCAGTAGTGCGACCTCCAGCGAGCGCCGTTCCAGTTCGGGCAGGCGATCGTTGGCCTTTAGCAGACGTTGAATCTGCGCGTAGCGGTCGGCATCGCTGTGGTGCGTACGCAGCGCCAGATCGGCAACTGCGTAGGCGTCGAAATCCGCCTTGTCGCCACTGTTCGCCGCCCGCCAATAGGCGGTGCTGGCGGCCTTTTCCAGTCCGGCCGTCGTCGTCGAATACCACAAGACGAATGCGTGGGCTTCGGTCACGGGGTCCTCCGGAGCGGCAGGGGCGTCGGACACGGCCGCACCCGAACAGGCGGTCAGCAGGGCCGCAACCAGCGCACAGGACAATGTCGTTTTCATGGAATCATCCTCGAAAGAACCCGGCCGATTGTATCGGAATGATTAGCGAACGGACACCCGGATATCCGATCCCTATTCCGCAGATTTGCGGATTTCCAGGTGCAATTCGCGCAACTGCGCGGGGTCGGCGTCCGAGGGGGCTTCCGTCATCAAACAAGAAGCTGCGGTCGTCTTAGGGAACGCTATCACGTCGCGGATGGACGAGGCCCCGGTGATCAGCATGACCAGCCGGTCCAGACCCAACGCTATCCCGCCGTGCGGCGGCGCGCCGTACTCGAACGCATCCAGCAGGAACCCGAACTTGGTGCGCGCCGACTCCTCGGTCAGCCCCAGCGCCTTGAACACTCGCTGTTGCACGTCGCGCCGATGGATCCGGATCGAACCGCCACCCAGTTCCGTGCCGTTGAGTACCACATCGTAAGCCCGCGCCCGACATTCCAACGGTGCCGTCTCCAGTTTGTCCAGGTCCTCGGCCACCATGCTGGTGAACGGATGGTGCATCGCCGACGGCCGATTGCCGTTGGTATCCCACTCGAACATCGGGAAATCTGTAACCCACATAAACGCCCACTGCCCGAAGGGGCGCAGGCCCAGCCGGTCGCCGATCTTCAGTCGTATTGCGCCCAGAGCCTGTCGAGCAGGCCCCGCGGCATCGGCCACGGCCAGGATCAGGTCGCCCGTCCCCGCACCCACGCGCTCCAGGATCGCCGCGCGCTCTTCTGGGCCCAAAAACTTGGCCGCGGACCCTGACCAGTCGTCCGCTCCGACCTTGAACCAAGCCAGTCCCTTGGCGCCGTTGTCGGTCGCTACCTTCGTCAGTCCGTCGATGTCCTTGCGAGACCACGAATCGGCTTCAGGCACCCGCATCGCGGTCACGACGCCACCCGTAGCGGCCGTTTCTGCAAACACCCGGAAGCCCGACTGAGCGACGACATCGGTGATCGTCGTCAGCGGCAGTTCGAACCGCAGATCTGGCTTGTCCGAGCCATACTTTTCGAGCGCCTCGGCATACGGCATCCGGATGAAGGGCCGGGGAATGTCGATTTCCAGCACGTCCTTCCAAATGGCCGCCAGCATGCCCTCAATAATCCCGTAGATCATATCCGGCGTCGCGAACGACACCTCCATGTCAATCTGCGTGAATTCAGGCTGGCGGTCGGCCCGCAGATCCTCGTCCCGGAAGCACCGTGCGATCTGGTAGTAGCGGTCAAACCCTGACACCATCAGGATCTGCTTGAACGTCTGAGGCGACTGCGGCAACGCGTAGAATTCGCCGGGATGCACGCGCGACGGCACCAGATAGTCGCGAGCGCCCTCTGGCGTGCTCTTGGTCAGGATCGGCGTCTCGATCTCCAAAAACCCCTCATCCTCGAGGTGCCGATGGACCTGCCGAACGATCCGGGACCGCAGCACCAGGTTGCGCATCAAAGACGGCCGCCGCAGGTCCAGGTACCGATACTTCAGGCGCGTTACCTCCTGGGCATCAATATCATCCGCGATGGGAAACGGCAGCGGTTTGGATGGGTTGAGCACCTCTATCGCGGTTATTTCGACCTCGACCTCGCCGGTCGGCATGTTCGGGTTGCGATTCGAACCTCGGTCCACAACAAGGCCGACGGCCCGCAATACCGATTCGGGTTTGACGACTGCCGCCGCCTGATACATCGCCGCAGCAACAGCCTGGTCGGCCTTCAACTGGGTGATGCCGTACCGATCGCGCAGGTTGATGAAAACGCACCCGCCGTGGTCCCGGACGTTCGCCGCCCAGCCCAGAAGCACCACCT
>CAZHDQ010000349.1:0-4073 GCA_964531595.1 uncultured Anaeromyxobacteraceae bacterium | reverse complement strand
TGCGGCGGTCGCTTCGCTCCGCCTGGGGGTGCGGCGGTCGCTTCGCTCCGCCTGGGGGTGCGGCGGTCGCTTCGCTCCGCCTGGGGGTGCGGCGGTCGCTTCGCTCCGCCTGGGGGTGCGGCGGTCGCTTCGCTCCGCCTGGGGGTGCGGCGGTCGCTTCGCTCCGCCTGGGGGTGCGGCGGTCGCTTCGCTCCGCCTGGCAGCGCGCCTATCCACGGGTCGCCTTCGTTAAACAGGTCACGAACGATACGACCGGTTCGTCGCCCATCTGTAACTTTCCGGCCTTGACGGGAATTGGCTAGATTAGCGTTACGGGGTCCACGTCGATTGTGATGCGGACCTGACCGTGGCCATTGCCTACCAGCCGATGCAGTTTCCATAGCACGGCGTTCATTACGCTGCGCTTGCGGCCCTTTAGTAGGATATGCAACCTTGAACGCCCGCGAAGGCGCTCGATTGCCGCAGTTGAAGGCCCCAACAGCGAAACATCACGGCCGGAGGGACCTTCCGTAGTCAGGAACTGGGCCAGGTAATCGCGGACCCGCTCTGCCACCTGGCGTGCCTCGTGGACGTCGGGTGACGACACCTCGACGGCCGCTAGGAACGCGTGTGGCGGATACCCCCGTTCGCGGCGAAGGCGGTTCTCCGTTACGGCAAAGCCCAAAAAGTCGTGGGTCGACGCAAAGCGTAGCGCGTACTGGTCTGGATTGTATGTCTGGATGATCACTTGGCCTGGCGCGTCACCACGCCCAGCTCTGCCTGCGACCTGAGTCAACAACTGGAACGTGCGCTCGGACGCCCGAAAGTCTGGAAACGCCAGCGACTGTTCTGCCAGCAACACCCCGACCAATGTTACGCGCGGAAAATCGTGCCCCTTGGCCACAATCTGAGTGCCGACCAACACGTTTAATTCGCCGGATCGGAACGCGGTCAGGATCCGATCCAGCCCGCCGGCGGTAGCGGTGTCCGAGTCCAGTCGGCCACAGCGGGCGCCGGGTACCAGGTGCGAGATCTCATCTTCGACACGTTCCGTGCCGAACCCGATGATCGCGACCTCGGACGATTTACATGTCGGGCATTCCCCGGGAACCGGAATTGCGTGGTCACAGTAGTGGCATCGCAGCCGCTCGGGTCGGGCATGGTGCGTCAGCGTTATGCTGCAGTTCGGGCATTGGACCGCAGTGCCGCAGGTCCGGCAAACCAGGAATCGACCGAAGCCACGGCGATTCAAAAACAAAATAGCGGTCTCGTCTCGGGCGATCGTCGCTGCCAGTGCGTCGCGCAGGGCGGCCGAAAACAGGCGCTCGCCGCCAACCGCGGCCTCGTAACGCAAGTCGACGAAAGCTACATCGGGCAGTGGGCGTTGCTGGACCCGGTGCGGCAATCCCAGGTAGGTCAGTTTGCCGTCGTGGGCGTTTTGGAACGTCTCCAGCGAGGGGGTCGCGGATCCAAGTACGACCGGGCATTTGGCCAGCGTGCCGCGGACCAGCGCCAAGTCGCGTGCGTTATAGCGCAGTCCATCGCCTTGTTTGTAAGTGGTCTCGTGCTCTTCATCTACCACAATCAGCCCAAGGTCAGGCATCGGTGCGAAGATCGCCGATCGTGCGCCGACGACAACGCGCGTTCGTCCCGCCAGAACATCATCCCAGGCTCGCGCGCGCCTGGATTCGGGCATTCCGCTGTGCAAGATGGCCGCCCGCGACCCGAACCGTTCCTCAAAACGACGTCGCAATTCGAACGTCAAGGCGATCTCGGGGACCAAAAAGATCGCGCCTTGTCCGCGGGCCAGGACGGCCTCGACCGCGCGCAGGTAAACCTCGGTCTTGCCTGAACCCGTGACCCCGTGCAGCAAAAATCCCGCATAGCCCCGGTCCAGCGAGGCGAGGATTCGGTCCAACGCGTCGGCTTGGTGTGGGTTCAGCACCAGCGGCGGATGGGTCGGTGCGGTCGATAGGGGTGGCGGTAGGGGCGGTGCGGGGGCGCGGTCCTCGATCAGCAATAGACCACGAGCCAGTAGGCGTCGGATGACGTCGGCTCCACCAGGCACAAGCGCACGCGCGGCCTCCAGTTCCATGGCGCCGGCTGCTTCCAGTGCGTCCAGCATTTGCGCCACCCGCTCCGATCGGGACGGGCTATCGGGTCGGCTGACGAAGCATACAAACCGATCGGCCTTCGGGAGGCGCCGGGCGAACAGCGAGGGCATCGCGGTCCGCGCCACAACGCCCAGCGGAGCGACGTAATAGGTCGACGTCCAGTGAAGCAGGTCCATCAACTCGCGGGGCCAAGCCGGGCGAGGTGCGACGCCAGACAGCGGAGACAGCGTCGGGTCGTCCGGCCGAGGCGCCCGCACCGCGACGACCAGACCGGTCACCGCGCGGGAGCGGACGGGGCACGTGACCTGGATCCCAGGGCGAACAGCAGTTTCCAAAGCGTCCGGTATCGAGTAGGTGTAGGTGCGAGCCAGCGGCAGCAGCAGTAAGACGTCCGCGACGGGCTTGGGGGCCGTTCTGCTCATCGGGATGTCGGAACCTCGAAGGGCCGGAGCTTGTACAAGGCATGGGTCATCAGGCATGCGGTCGCCCCATTGCCGCAGTCGACCTCGATTTCGAACAGCGCGACCCGAATCGGGACGCCCATCAGCGTGTCGCCGTCCCTGAATGTAAACCGTAGCGGTTGCCTAGAAGACGCCCAGGAGCGGGCCAGTTCCTCGGTGGGCCGAAATCGGTCGTCCAACGTCGTCGACACGTCCAGTGACAGCGCCTGGATCGCGGGGTCGGGGACGAGCGCCGCGATGATTGCGTCCATCGCAGCCAAAGGACCATGCAGCTTTAGATCGTGCTTCTTCAGGGAGGCGCTGGTCCTGTCCGACAGGACTACCGCAACATCGTAACGCGATACGCGCGTGATGATGCCGACCAGTGGCTGGGCGCCGAATGGGGCCAGGAAGCGAATCGCATCGCGGTCCGGCCGCAGGGCATCCGAGTGGAATGAACCCTGCTGTAGTTGCCACAGGGATTGGATCTCTCGGGCGCGCTCAGCGGTCAGGCTACCGCGAACAACCTGGCCTGCTAGGCTGGGGGCCATCCCATCATGGACGAACCGCGCGTGCCGATCCGCCAGCCACATCCTGTTCAAAACGTCGTTGAGAGTCAGTTCACCGCGAACGACCAGTAGTGCTTGGGGAAACGGGATCCCCGAACGCGTAGCCAGGGCCGAGGCCTCGGCCCTTTCGTCCCGCGCCGGAGGCGGTCCCTTTCGGATACGCCCTCCCCCTCCGGGACCCCGGGCGGTGCCCTGAGCATCGCGGCGAGGGGCGGACGGTGGTGTCGGGCGCATCGGCTGACTCCGTACCTGGGCAAAGTACACCAGGGCCGGCTGGAAGTGAAGTGTCACCAGCCCTGGATTGTGCTGGATTCCCGGATTGTTCGTGGAACCGATTTCCAATCAGCCACAGGCTCTGAGGGTTGATGACCCCTCGACCTGAGTGTTGGTGGATGGCATCGCGCTTGACGCAGCGATCGTAGCCCTGCTGGGGACGACCCGCCAGTTACCGGACTGATGACGCGTGGATCCAGGTGTCGACCGCTATTCTTTGGAAAACCCGCCAGTCAACCCGCCCGGTAGTGCCTCGACTTGTCGTACGTACGCCCGCCAGTCGAACTTGCGCGACGTCGACGCTAGGCTCATATAACGCACCATGCCGAAGATCGGTCGCTGTGGCGCCCAGGCTCGGTCGTGGCGCCCGCCGATCGACCACGCGATGCCGGTGTAGCCGTTCGGGTCCCGGCCGTCCAGCGACCAGCAGTCGTTTAGCCGGATCGCGAGGGTCAACGCCTCGCGGGGATCCGGCGTCCACTCCAGGATCTTCTTGGCCCAGTACATCCGCAGGTGGTTGTGCATGAAGCCACCGCGGACCAGTTGGGTCTGGGCCGCGTTCCACAGCGGGTCGTGCGTGTGAGCCGATGCCAGGTCGTCGGGCGTGTAGGCGGGCTCCCGGGCGTCCGCGGCATGGGCCTGGAGCGTCTGGCGACCCCAGGCCGGCAGCCCTCGCCAGGTGTCGTAATCGTGGTTCC
>CAZHDQ010000348.1:0-4086 GCA_964531595.1 uncultured Anaeromyxobacteraceae bacterium | reverse complement strand
GCCTGCAACTTTTTACTGCCTGACCGATTTCTGCTCAGAACGTTCTCTTGCCTCGATCCAGCAACGTGCCGACGAGCAGCCGCAGGACCCGGTACTTCGCCAGGCTCTCGCGCTCCATGATATCCAGGCAGCTCCACCGTCACTTCCGACAATCACTCTGGCGCTCGAGCGTTTGGCGCCCGCCGCTAACGACTGGACTGGCCGCGTCCAGACCTTCCAGGGCAATCTTTACATCACACAGGCTCTTAGAATGTGTACCAGGGGCCGGCCGGATCCCCAGGCCCTGGTAAATGCCCGGGAGGCTTATCGTCACGCACTGGTTCGCTGGCCGTCGTCGTCTTACGCCCTCAGGGGACTTTCCCTGGTCCAGGGTCTTTCCGGCGACCGCGCAGGTCGGGAGGAATCGCTGACCCGACTGGTCAACGCGGCGGACGACGACGACCTGGATTTCGTCGCACGCCTAAGGACACTTTCCTCAACATCGGATCCCTGCGCCGTCAGTTCCGAAATCACCGCGGAACTCCGGCTGCCCAATCCCCGCGATTGGTCCATCTTCATGGCCGGGGTCGACTTCTGGACGCCGCCCCCTGCCCTTCCGTTTGGGACGGTATTCCAGGGCCGCCTGCCGGTTTCCTGGATTCCGCTGTTGGGTCTGATTGCCCTTCTAGGCGGCATCGTAGTGATCGCCACGCGATCTCGCCTGCAACCGGCAACGACTTGTCCGCGTTGCAACACCGTTTCGTGCGGTCACTGCAACGTTCGAGCTTCAGGGTTCGACTACTGCGCTACGTGCTTGTTCGATCAAGTAAGGCCCGGATTCGTCGACCCGCTCGACTTGGTGGCACGCCAGCGACGACGCGACGACGAAACGGCACGCAGCCGCGTCTTTTTGCCGATTCTTGCGCTGGCGATCCCGGGCAGCGGCCAGATCCTTTCCGGTCGCCCGTTCCGCGGGGCAACGATGCTGCTGCTTCTGGGTGTGGTCATTTCACTGCTGGTCAATCCTGCGGCGGTGCATATTGACACACAGGCTTATCGAGGCGCGGTGGATTCGCAATTGTCTGCCCTGCCACCGTTCCTGCTGCTTCTGGTGTATGTTTGGTCCGCCATAGACGTGTGGGTGACGCGAAACAGATGAACGACTACTCCCACGACCAACCGCAGACCCGTTCGGCCCCACCGCCAGTATCGTCGGCCTTGTACGATGCGTTCCAGGCCGGCAATTCGGGGGTCCTACTGGTCTTGATCCCTGACGGCACCAAAGCCCGGATCAGGGTACGCCGCGGACGGGTCGTCGGGGTCGAGCACCAGGGCACTTCACCCACGGCCATCATCGGGCTACTACAGCGAACCGGTTTGCTCGACGCGGCGGGGTTGGCCACCGCCGAACGAACGGCCCGCAAACGCAATGAACCGCTGGACGATGCAGTGGTTTCATCCGGACTCGTATCCATGGGCACACTGACGAACATCCGCGAACAGGTCCAACGGGAAACTGTTCTTGAACTGATGCTGGTTCGCGACCTGACAGTCGACCCGGACTGGGGCGAGGGGGCTTCGGTGGGACGCGAAACCTGCGCGCTGCCAATCCCTTTCCTCCTGAAAGAGGCCCAACGGCGCTACGCTGAAAGCGGCCCTATCCGACGTCTGGTGCCTCGTCCCGACGCCGTATTTGTCCGAACGGCCGACATCGAAGGCGAACAGGAATCCTGGGAAAACCTGGCCATGGGGCCTGCGGAGCGCCAAGTATACTTCTTCGTCAACGGGGAGCGTTCCGTCGAGGATTTGGCCGTCGTGACCTGCCAGTCCTTGTTCAGCACCATGCGCGCAATGGCGTCTTTGGTCGAATCGGGTGACGTCCAACCGCGTCTTTCCGACGGTCCGGTTCAGCGGGGTCCTGGTCGCCGCTCGTCCTTGCTGCTCCGCATCAGTGCAATGATTGCTGTCACCTGTGCTCTGGCCGGGCTGATCTTCGCACTCGCAGGAACGGCATCAAAAACCCTTGGGCGCGCCGCCTCAGAAGCCATCTTCCAAGATCCCTTCCGGCGGTTGCACGAATCGGCATCTGTGGACCGCTTGGTGGGTGCGGTCCGACTGTACGACCTGATGTTCGGTGAACCGCCGGAATCTTTCCACGACTTGCTCGATGAGCGACTGGTCGAACCTTCCGACATCCGCGCAGCAGCGACGTTCGCCGTCGACGGCCGGTTCCTTTTGCAACCAGAGCAGCCATTCGATGACGGCGCTACCGTGCCAAGGGAGGACAATGTCCAGGACCCCAGCTAGCAAAAAGACCCTTACCTTCGATGATTTGGACGCTTTTGGGGTCCTGTGCGGCCCGCACGACGAACACTTGAAGCGATTGGAAGGCCGCCTTGGGGTCGGGATCTTGATCCGCGGAAACCAGGTCACGCTGAATGGGGCGGTGCCTGCCGTCCAGACCGGAGAAGCGACCCTACAACAACTGTATCGCGTTGCCTGCCAGGGTTATCCGGTGACGATCGGGGATATCGATCGGGCGGTCACGATCCTCGGGCAGGACATCTCCCAGTCTTTGGTCGACACGGCTTCAGGCCACATCCAGTTGGCCCCGGGCAACCGAGCGATTCCGCGAACGCCGCGGCAGAAGGATTACTTGGCCGCGATGGCGAGCCACGACCTGGTCTTTGCCATCGGACCCGCCGGCACTGGCAAGACCTACCTGGCGATGGCTACGGCAATCCAGGCCCTTTTATCGCGCAAGGTCAACAAAATCGTACTTACGCGCCCTGCGGTTGAGGCTGGCGAACGGCTTGGCTTCCTGCCGGGTGATCTGGTCGAAAAGGTCAACCCATACCTTAGGCCCTTGTATGACGCCCTAAACGACCTGCTGGACCCGGAACGTGGGGCGCGCCTGATCGAACGTGGTCAGATCGAAATCGCCCCCCTGGCGTTCATGCGTGGGCGCACTTTGGCTGACGCGTTCGTCATCCTCGACGAGGCGCAAAACTGCACGATTGAACAGATGAAGATGTTCCTGACTCGCCTGGGGTACCACTCGAAGGCCGTCGTGACCGGCGACGTCACACAGACCGACCTGCCGCCCGACCGACCGTCTGGGCTCGAGCACGCCAGACGTCTGCTCGACGGCGTGGCAGGGATCGAGTTTTGCGAATTCGACGACCGCGACGTGATGCGCCATCCCCTGGTCCAGTCGATCGTCAGGGCCTACAACGCTGAACGCTCCCGCAAGCAATCGGGCGCGGCCGGACCTGCGCCCGAGCAAACTCCAAATCCCGAGGGACGGTCAAAGGACACCTGAAGCTGGAGGGCTGCATGCCGCTGGACATCCTGAATCGGCAGCGCAAGGTCGCATTCGACGTCCGTGCAGTACGGCCGCGCCTCGAGGCGGCCCTGGCGGCGGCTGGGATGGCCGATCGGGAGACCACGTTGGTACTGGTCTCTGATGCCGCTATCCGCCGTCTGAACAGGGAATGGCGCGGCGTTGACCGACCGACCGACTGCCTTTCATTCCCCTCTGATGAGGGCGAAGGCGCAGGTTTCGCCGGCGACTACCTGGGCGACATCGTGATTTCCCTGGAGCGCGCCCAAGAACAGGGGCCGGTTCACATTGAAGGCCCCCTGGCGCCAGATTGCTCTCCCCTGGTGGAGGAAGTCGTCTTCCTGTTTGTCCACAGCCTGTTGCACCTCACGGGACACGACCACGGCCGGCCCGCCCAGGCCACGCGCATGCGGGCTGAGGAGGCCCGAATCATGGAATCCCCAGGGGTTCGATAAAAGGGGTACCGCCCAGATTGCAACCGAATCGATAGGAAGCCTTTAAACAGCGCTGATGTTGATCTTTGCCGCCCGCTTCCGGCCGTAGTGGATTTCATAGGTCTGGCCGGGCATCAACATCAGTCTGGGGTCTGTGATCCGCTCGCCATCGACGCGAACCGCGCCCTCGGCAATCCTGCGCCTGACCTCGGACGTACCGTCCGCCCATCCCGCAGCCTGAACCGCGTTCGGCAAGGCGATACCTTCAGGCGGCGCAAGGAGCAAGATTTCTTCCAGAGACACCACCGTCCGCTCGCGCAGCCAGCGATT
>CAZHDQ010000347.1:0-4089 GCA_964531595.1 uncultured Anaeromyxobacteraceae bacterium | reverse complement strand
GGAATTCGGTGTCAACGCCGGCCATTATCTTCAGCAGCGTCGATTTGCCGGACCCGTTCAGGCCGAGCACACCAATCTTGGCGCCGTAGAAGTAGGACAGGTAGATGTCCTTCAGGACGTGGCGGGTGCCGTACACCTTGCCCACGCCGATCATGCTGTAAATGACCTTGTTCGGATCGTCGGCCATGAGCCCCTCCTGTAGATGCCGGCGGACCGGGCGATCCTAGATGTCGCCGCGGTAAAGGACAAGTGACGAGGGGGCCCGGAACCCCTGCCGCGCGGATTACCATTGGTTTGTGTGGGGTTCTGGGCCTGCGGCGCCAAAAATGCTATAACTCGGCCGAGTCGCCGGAGAACGGTGGCTGGTCTACTTGAGAAGGATACAGCGAAAAGGACGCGAAACGTTTTCGGCTCATCCGGAAAGAGGAGAGGCAGCCACGCATCGAAAACCTCTTCTGCCGACCGACGAAAATTAGACTCCCGGTTCCCATGATGGCGAAGATGCGGAAGGCTCGCCCCAGTTGGCGGCTTGGCACCATCCGATTGCGACGATGGTTGGGGAAAGCAAGATTTCTGGCGTGCATACATCTAAAGGCCCCGGTGACTCGGGACTTTCCAATCGGATCGTCGATGACCTCGACGGCTGTAGCCTGGCTCTTGCCGCAGGGCCCGCTGACGCCCTGGCTGCCAAATCTGTGGCGGATGCGCACGGGGAGTCTGGTTCAACCTGGGCAGACTGCCTGACGAGCCCCCCTGGACGGGCCTGTTTCCTGATTGTCGGACAAGGCGCCCTGAGGACGGCTGAACTGACCGACAAGGGGGAGCATGTCGTAGGGTCCGACCCGGCGGTAGACATTCACTTGGCAGACCCCGCTGTCGCCAGGCGGCACGCGGTTCTGAAGTGTCGCCCCGATGGACGCCTGACCATCCTCCCGGTGAATGATGACTGCCCGGTTCTAGTCAACCTCCGGTTTGTCGAGGGGCCGGTTGTGCTGGCGGACGGTGACATCGTCTCCATCGGGTCGATGACTCTGACCTTTCACGATGCCTCGCGATCGTTGCGGCGAGACGTGCCTGGCATGGCAGCGTTCCACGAACGGCTTGAGTATCGAATCGAGGACTGCCGTGCGGCGGAAGACCGTATGGTCGTCGTGTCGCTTTGTCTGGCTATGAGTCGGGGCGGCGAGTTGGGGCGCCGAATCTTCGAAGACCTGATGACCGTGCTGGATGACGACGACTTATTGCTGGGAACGGATGGTGTCGCCCAGTTATTCGTTGCCTGCCGGTTCTCGGTGACGGCGCCGGAAGCAATCTGCGAGCGCCTTTGTGTCGACATTGGCAAGTTCGTTCCGGTCCAGACCGTGGGGTTTGCCGTGTTCCCCGATGTTGCTAAGGATGCCGGCGCCCTTTTGGCCGTGGCGCGTTGCGCGATGCGTCCGGTGGTGCAACCCGATGCGCCGCAAGCCCGCCCGGTGGTTCAGACAATGCAGGTGGCCGGCCATTCGATTCATGTACTGGACCCGGCGATGCGGCGCCTGTTCGATTCGGTGCGGAGTTTGTCGGCCACGGACCTGCCGGTCCTGATCCAGGGGGAAACCGGTGTCGGCAAGGAACTGGTCGCCCATGCGCTCCACGAGTGGTCGTCACGTCGGGACAAGCGTTTGGTAACGATCAATTGCGCGGCGATCGCGGACACCCTGGTCGAAAACGAACTGTTCGGGCACGAACCCGGGGCCTTCACGGGAGCCGGGCCGGCGAAGCCAGGCCTCCTGGAGTCGGCGGAAGGGGGAACGGTGTTCCTGGATGAGATCGGTGAGTGTTCGCCGAAGACCCAGGCCAAACTGCTGCGTGTACTGGAAACCCGACGCGTCTGCCGCTTGGGGTCGGTCAAGGAGCGGCACATCGATGTTCGTTGGGTGGCTGCGACCAACAGGGATCTGAAGGTCGAGGTCGCCGAACACCGATTCCGCAGCGATCTGCTGTTCCGGCTGAACACGGCATCCGTCCACGTATCACCGCTGCGGTCGCGCCTGGTCGAAATCCCGATCCTGGCACGCACCTTCCTTGAATCGGCCTGCGTCCGTTCCGGGCGCCCCGTTCCTGCCTTGAGCCTTGCCGCGACCCGGTGCCTGATCGAGTACCGCTGGCCTGGCAACGTCCGCGAACTTCGCGGCCTGATGGAGTTCCTCGCCGCGACGTCCGACGGCCCCGAGATACGGTCGCAGCAGTTGCCGCCCGAAATTCTGGCCGGCGCCTGGGCTTCGGGCCAGACGAAGCTGTCCGAAATGCCTGTGGTGCATGCGGGGGCGATGTCGGCGGAGGTCACGGATTGGGCGGGATATTCGGGTCTCTACGAGGAGGTCCGTCTTTTGGAGGAACGGCGGATCAAGGATGCCTTGAAGGCCACAGGGGGGGTGCGCGTTGATGCCGCAAGACTGTTGGATATGCCGTTGCGGACCTTTCACTCGAAGATGAAAACGCTCGAGATCAAGGGCTAGCATCCCGACAAACCGTGATTTCCCCATAGGGCGATGTACCGCGAGCAACTTGTCGAACCCGTTGCCGAAACGGCAGGTAAGCCGAAACGGCAGGTCATTTCAGCACGATTATCTTGCCACACAAAATTTCTAATAAACGAATGTGAAGTGATTTTAAGCTATTGCGGCGTTGCTCTTCCTGGCACGGGCCTTGCGTAGTGTGACTCCGAATGGGGGTTCGGAGGGCCGACGTGAGCAAAACCGCCAAGGAATGGGTAACACATCCGCTGTTCTCGGAAATGGACGTCGCTGACCTTGAGGTGTTGGCTCGCTGTATGCGCCGTCTGGACGTGCCTCAGGGCAGTACTCTGTTTCGGCGAGGCGAGCGCACCCGCATGATGTTCGTCATTATCGATGGCTCGGTCGAAATCGTGGAGCCCCTGACGAACGGTCGCAACGTGTCGCTGGCGGTTCTGGGACCCGGGGATGTCATGGGAGAGGTGGCGCTGCTTGACGGAGCGCCCCGGAAGGCCGTCGCTTTAGCCAAGACCCGGGTAGCATGCGTGACTCTGGACGATGCCGGTCTGTCCCGCCTTCTGCACGAACGGCCAGAAGCCGCGCGCAAACTGATGCTGCGAATGTCACAGAATCTGGCCCAGCGTCTGGACAGCGTCTGGAACAAAGCCGGCGAATTGGCGGCTTCCGTCCGCAGCGGTGTCGAAGAAATGCCACCACCCGACGAGGTGAAGCGTTCTTTTCTGGGCCGTATCCTTGGGGCAGGACCCTCATTTGAGCTAGGAGAATAGACATGTTGCCAGATATCTCGATCCGATTGCCAAAGCTTGCGCTACTGGCAGGGTTGTCGGAGGGTGAATTAAGGATAGTTTCGAAATACATGCACCTGCGGAAAATAGACGTCGGCAAGATGATCTGCTCGGCCGGGGATCCGCTGATCGGGGCCGGAATGGTGGTGCGTGGGCGGCTGGAACTGTTGACATCCCCACCCCGCAGGCGCCTGGCGCTGGTCGAAGCCGGTGACGCGTTCGGCCTGACCGCTCTGGTCGCGGAGGGGCCCCAAGCCCTGGGCTGTCGTGCTGTCGCACCATCTGTGGTCGTTACTATCCGTCGCGAAGACTTCCTGTACCTGGCAGGTACTCACGGGTCTCTGGGCATTCACCTGTTGACGCAACTGCTGGGCCAATTGGCCTCCCAGTTGCGAAGGATGGACGGGGTTTTGCAGGAACTTGAGGCCCCGCCACCGCCGCGCCCATCCGAGGAAGTTCTGGGGCAGTTCCCGGTCCATGTGGAAAGGAAACCTCCAATTCAGCGCTCTGAGCGCCCCGTACGTCCGCGCCGCCTGTCTGCAGAAACGGGTGACCAGATTCTGGATATGATCCAGCAATACTCGGTTAAGGCAGGCCTGGAAGACCTGGACAATGTACGTGTGGTGCGAACCGGATACCAGCGAATGAACGAGTTCGGGTCTCCCAGCTACCGGCGGCGATAGCTTTCCTGTAAGTCACTTCAAAGCACATATTCATATCAACCCGGGTTATACACGCCCGCGTCTGCTGCGACCGCCGATCCTGGCGCCGGCTTCTGCGTTGCGGGG
>CAZHDQ010000346.1:0-4090 GCA_964531595.1 uncultured Anaeromyxobacteraceae bacterium | reverse complement strand
CGAAGGCGACTCGGCCGGCGGCTCGGCCAAGCAGGGCCGCGACCGGGCATTCCAAGCGATCCTGCCGTTGCGGGGCAAGATCCTGAATGTCGAAAAAGCACGCTTCGACAAGATGCTGAACAGCGACGCCATCGTCACGCTGATCACGGCGCTGGGCACCGGCATCGGCCCGGACAATTTCGACATCAATCGGATCCGTTACCACCGTGTCATCATCATGACCGATGCCGACGTTGACGGCCTGCATATCCGCACGCTGCTGCTGACGTTCTTCTTCCGGCACATGCCCGAAGCTATCGAACGCGGGTACCTTTTCATCGCCCAGCCACCGCTTTTCAAGGTCAAGCGGGGCAAGTCCGAGATGTACTTGAAGGACGAGAAGGAAATGGAGGACTACGTGCTGGGCAACGGCGTCGAGAACGTCATCGTTCTACCAGCCGGCCAGATGGTCCCGATGACCGCGTCCGAGGTCCGGACGTACCTGGCGCGGGTCAGCAATGCCGAAAAAATCTGCGCAAACATTGACATGCGGGTAGACAGCCGCGTGATCCGGGCGGCATTCTGGGAGGCCGATTTGGCACCCGAGGATCTGCGCCACGCCGACCGTATAGACGCCCTGATTGACAGGATCCGCCGATACCTGCTCGAGTTCCACCCATCGGCCGATCCAGTGACGTTCGAAACCGTGGTCGACGAGGAATACGACGCACGGCGATTGGTCGTCATGACCCGGAAGCACGGACTGGTTCGGCAAACAACCATCGACACCGAATACCTGACGCGGCCCGACTTGGGGCAGTTACGGCGCAGTTATGCCGAATTGCGACGAATCGGACCGTGGCCGTACGCCGTGACTGAGGGCAACAACGAGACCACCGAAATCCGAACGCCTGAAGCACTGCTGGAACGCATCATGGCGCGTGGCCAAAAGGGTGTTTCGTTGCAAAGGTACAAGGGCCTGGGTGAAATGAACCCAACCCAATTGTGGGATACCACGATGAACCCCACGGTAAGGACACTTCTGCGGGTCAGCGTAGATGACGCTGTCGAGGCGGACGCCGTGTTTACCCTGCTGATGGGCGATGCGGTCGAACCACGGCGGGAGTTCATCAACGCAAACGCCCACACTGTACACAACCTGGACATCTGATTTCGCGCGCCGCAGCGCGCGTCCGGCGAGGCGAGATGCCCCCCGATGCGGCCGAATCGCGGCCTTTTTTGGAACAGGTCGAATCGTTCTTCATGGCAACGGTGCAGCAGGGCCTGTCCCTGCGTCCCGGTGACGTCGATATCGCGCGGGACTGGGAAAGCCGAGGCGTGCCGTTCAATGTCGTTCGACGCGGGATCGCCGACGGCGTGCGGCGTTTCCTGGAGACCGCCGAGCCACATCAACCACTGCCCAGCGTCCTGAAGTATTATCGAACCTTCGTAGAGGCCGAGTTCAAGGTGTGGCAGCGGTCGCGGGCTCTGGGAATCGGCGGCGCGACAATGCCTCGCGTCGTAGCCCCAGCGACCGACATGGCTGGAAGGGCAATTGGAATCCTGGCGGCCTGGGCAGCCGACGCCCAGGACGCGATGCAGCGCGGCATTTATGAGCGGGCGACCGAACTGATCCGGACACGCGACACCGGCAAACCGATCGGGGCGGTGCTGGAGGAGATCGACGACCGGATCGCTGCGGAACTAATGGCGGGAACTGCGGCTGATGCGCCCTGGCGTGCGCGGGTTGCTTCAACACGGATCGCGGCCCGGCGACGTGGCGTAGGCCTGGCGGCGCTGGCCGAACTGGAACGCGCTGAGACCCGGGCGGCCGCAACAGAGCTTGCCGGATACCCGGGCCTGGTCGACGCGTGCCTGGCGGAAGGGAGGAACGGACGATGAACTGCCACAAGTGCCGGGATTTGGGCTATGTAGTCGATCCTGGGGTGGAAACGGCAACGGCGACGGTCTGCTCGTGCCGGACGCCCTGCCCACGATGCGATGACTCGGGCCTGGTGATCGATGACACTGTATCGCCGCCGGTTTCCCGCCCCTGCGAGTGCCGCTACCTACGCCAACGCGTCGCACGATTCAATGCTGGGGAACTGCCGGCGCGTTTCCACGCCGCGACGCTGGACAAGTTTGAAGAAAAGGGCGGCACACAGCCCGAAATCCGGATGCACCTGATGCGCTACCGGACGGTATTTTCGCCTGGGGCGCGAGGCCTGCTGCTCTGGGGCGCGCCTGGGACCGGCAAGACCCACCTGATCTGTGGACTGCTGCGACACTTTGCGCTCGAAAAAGGCCACACGGTGCGGTTCGTCGACTTCTTCCATCTGCTGGATCTCCTGAGGGCGAACTGGGATGGAAACAAGACCGGCGAGGACATCCTGGAATCGCTGGTCGGAGTCGAAGTTCTGGCAATCGACGAACTGGGCAAGCGACCGATGAAGCCTTGGGAACTGGCGATCCTCGACCAGTTGATCAGCCGCCGCTACAACGCGGGGCGAACACTGCTGGCGACGACCAACCTGAACGCGCAGGAAGGCGAGGCCGACCTGCACGAACGTCGTCTGGCCGACGAGGTCCAGGAACGGATCCAGTCGCGACTGATCGAAATGTGCGATTTCATGAACGTTACGGGACCGGACTATCGCAGAGGCAAGGTCGGCGCGGCACCTTCCCCGGCAGCCCCAATGCGCGTCGGGCGCCGCACGCGCCCCGACGGCGTCAAGACACCCCAGGAACCGTGAGCCCGGGTTATTCATGGGGCGTCGTCGCGAGACCGTCGAGACGGCCCGGCTACAAGGCGCGGGGTGCAGGCGCGACTGAGCCTGTCTGGTGACAGGTGATTGGAGCGTCGGGGTCCCCGCAACGCAGCAGCCGGCGCCAGGATCGGCGGTCGCAGCAGACGCGGGCGTGAATAACCCGGGGTGAGAACTGCAAGTCCTCGTCACAGGTCCTTGCGCCCCCGCAGTGCGCGCATCAACGTAACCGCGTCCAGGAACTCGATGCTGGATCCCATCGGGATGCCGGTGGCCGGACGGGTGACGCGGACATCCAGTCCTTCGAGCGCCTTACGGACGTACAACGCGGTCGTTTCGCCTTCGGCATCCGCCGATGTCGCCACGATCACCTCGCGCACCTCGCCCTCCTGGACGCGCCTCACCAATTCCCCGATCCGCAGGCGGTCGGGGGTGATCCCCCTAAGCGCCGATATCGCCCCGCCCAGCACATGGTAGGCACCTTTGAACTCACCGACCTTCTCGAACGAGACCAGGTCTGCAATCCCCTCGACCACACAGACGACCGTCGGATCACGAGACAGGTCCGCACAAAAGCCGCACAGGTCGCTATCCGCCAAGAAGCCGCATCGCGCACAGGGCCGGACCTGCGCAGCCACGACAGCCAGCGTCTCCCCCAACGCCGCCAAGCCGTCAGGTCCTCGTTGCATAAGGCTAAGCACATAGCGGGTCGCCGTTTTCTCGCCGACACCGGGCAGTTTGCGCAATTCGGTGACCAAGGCCAAGACGGCGGCAGGCAGACCGACAGACATCAAGGGGCTCCTTTCGCGAGGCGCGCGTCACTCGGGCTCGACCGACAAAATCTCGCAGGGCAGCGCGCCCATGACCCGATCGATTATCGGGTGGGCAATCAAGACACGGCCCGCCTCGGCCTCGGTCCTCGCCGGGGGCGGCGGTGGCTGTGCAGGCTGATGCACCGGGTCGGCCGGCACCTGAGGTTCGGGGTCAGGCTCGGCCGGTGTTACTGCGGGTGGCGGCGAGGCCAGCGCCTGCAGCCGGGCCGCAGCCTCGGCAGTGGAACCGGCAGGTGCGGTCCTAGCCTGGGGCACCGCAGACGGCGCTGGTGGTGCAGTCGGGGCGGGTGGCACCGCTGGATTCATCGAAGGCCGCGAAGACGGATGGGCCACGGCTGAACCGGCGGTCGAACGACCAACCGGCTGTCCGGTCGACAGAGCCTCGAGTCGCGCAACCATGCCCTCAATGGCCGAGAGCGCTTCCATGCGACTGGCCTGGACAATCGTTGCCTGAGCCACCAGGTCCGGGCTGCGCGAATCGGCGGCCCGGTCGTCCGCGTCGACCAGCAGGTT
>CAZHDQ010000345.1:0-4094 GCA_964531595.1 uncultured Anaeromyxobacteraceae bacterium | reverse complement strand
GGGCATCTCCCATCCCGGCCACATCTTTCGGGTGCGCGGAGCGGGCGAACAGGCTGATGCCGTCGCGCCGCAGCCAAGTCGCCACCACCCGCGTCACGTCGTCTGCGCTCACCGACCGAACCGCGTCCACGAACCCAAACATCCGGCGGTAATCCCCTTGTACCAGTTCGTGGCTCCCCAGTTGCGTAGCCCGCGAACCAACCGTGGACAACGACCGCAGAAAGGCGCTTTCCATGTGGTTCCGGGCGCGGTCCAGTTCCCGGACCTGTGGTCCGTTTGCAGCCAGCCGATCGACGCGGTCCATTATCACATCAACCGCGGCTGCGGCATCCTTCCCTTCGTCCAGCATCACGTCACAAACGAACACGCCGTCCAGTGCCAAGGGCTCGACAGACCCGTCCACGTCGGACGCGATTCCCAGGTCCTCGACCAGCGCCTGATACACCCGGGACGACTCGTTCGCGAACAGGATCTCGTTGACGACCTCCAAAACATGGCTATCGGGGTGCCAGGCCGGTACGGTTCGCCAGCCCAAACGCACTCGCTCGGTCGCTATGGGCAACTCCAGTTCGCAGGTCCGCAACGTCGGCGGTTCCGTTTCGGGCGCCGGGTCCAGCCGCGGCACGGCCACTGGCGGGATCGCGCCAAACCATTGGGCGGCCACCGACAAGGCCCGCTCAGGCGACGCATCCCCGGCGATGACCAGCGTCGCGTTACCCGGGGAGTACCAGGTCCGGTAGAAGTCCAGGCAGTCGGACATCGTCAGGGCCTGGATGTCGGCCAGAAACCCGAGGGTCGGTTTGCCGTAAGGGTGCGTTGGAAACAGTTGGGCGAACAGCGCCTCCTCGATCGCACCGTCCGGGTCGTGATCGACGCGAAACGACCGTTCGTTCTTGACGACCTCGCGTTCGGCCTCCAGTTGGTCTGCGGTCAAGATCAAGCCAGCCATGCGGTCCGACTCAAGGTCAGCCGCCAGATCCAGGCCCGCCGTCGGCAGGGTCTCGTAGAAAAACGTCCAGTCCAGCCAGGTCGCCGCGTTGGCCTGGGCCCCGGCACGCTCCAGCAAACGATCGAACGCCGCGTGTGGATGGCGGAGGGTACCCTTGAACATCAGGTGCTCGAACAGGTGGGCCAGCCCAGTGCGACCGGCGTGCTCGTGCCGCGATCCGACGCCGTACCAGACCTGGAAGGACACCAACGGAGCATTCGCGTCCGGAGCCACGATCACGGACAGGCCGTTACCCAACTGGAACTTGCACGCCAGCCGGTCCCGGCCAAACCGGACCCAGGACACCGGCCGCACGGGCGCCGCCGTCGGAAATCTGTCGGAAACACGCAGCGCGGTTTCAACGAGATCAAAGGTTGGTGTCATCGAGCCTCACGCCAGATTTTGGCATCCAGATGGTCGGCCAGCACCTCGACGCGCCGCACAACGTCGTGGGCGCCGTGGACGTCCGGCAGAGAGACGATAGGCAACGGGACAAGGCCGTGTAACCGGGTTATGTGTCCGCGCTGAATCTCGAATTTGTCTGTCATGAACCGGGCCGAGTGGATCGCAGCACATATCCCTGGCGACGGCGGGGCACCGGACAACGCGGCAGTCGCTTCGACCTCGGGTGGCGTCAATCCAGGATCCGACACCTGGTTCAATAGCAGGGGCCCCATCGGCATGCCCGTCTCGACCCCGAGGCGACGGTACAGTTCTACCGATTCGGTCACGGGCATCTCCTCGGGCGTCGCCACGATGTGGAACCTCGAAAACGCGCCGTTAAGCAGCAGTTCGTGCAGGTGCCTTGCATCGTCGGCCATCGGCCCCGCCGCGACCGTCTGTGCGACGACGGAAGGCGCCCCGATCAGCGAGAGCCCGTGCCCTGTTGCAGGCGCGTCCAACACGACCGCATCGACGGTCCCAATACCGGGAATGCCGTCGGTGGCCGCGTGGACGATCTTGCCGATAACCAGAATTTCAGCGATCCCGGGGACGGCGGGCAGCAACCGGCGCATGAACGCGTTCTCGAAGACCAGTCGATAAGCGGCCCGCCAGCGTAACTTCATCAGGCCGTATTCGCGGAGGGCGTCCTCCCACACGACCCGGACGGACCACAGATTGTCCGAAAGCGCCACCGGTTCGTAGCCGCGCCCCTCCCGGCCGAAGAGCCGCGGGATCGCCTGGCGGGAGGCCACCTCGATCAGAAGCGTCTTCCGCCCTCGCCCCGCAGCGACACGGCCCAGCGCCGCGGTCAGCGTGGACCGCCCGACACCGCCCTTGCCAACCAACACGGTCAGCCGCGGGATCGTCGAAAGCGCCAGTGCGTCCAGCAACTTGTTCCTCCCGTAGCGGCGAAGTGCACTCCCAGGATGCGCACACAACGGATGCGCCCACAACGGATGCGCCCAGAACGGATGCGCCCAGAACGGATGCGCCCAGAACCCCCGCGCGGATTCTACCCTTGGGTCGTCCTTCCCGCCAGGGACCCGGCTGCCACCTCGCCACGTCCACCAGCCTTGGCCGAGATTCGCCTTCCCGATCCAGAATCCGGCGTGGCCTCACATTCACCTATTAGTACTGGTGTGTCACCGAGCAACCGCAGGTAGTTGTCCCCCATGATCCCGTCGACTTCGGCCGGCGAAAGCCCCCGGCGTCGCAGGCCGTCGGCCACGCTGGGAAAGTCGCGATGGTCCCGAAGGCCGGTCGGCAACCAGAAGGCCGCGTCCAAATCGGTACCGATGCCCACATGGCCCGCGCCGGCTACCGACGCCGCGTGGCAGCAATGGTCAAGGAATGTCTCCAGTGACACCCCGGCACGCAGGACGTCGCGCGATAGGTACGGGGCGAACCAAAAGATCCCAATCATCCCGCCAGTGGCGGCGATGCGCCGGGCCTGGGCGTCGGCGAGGTTTCGCGGTCGATCGCAGCATGCACGCATCCCTGTATGCGAACAGACGACGGGGCCCTCGGATTCAGCAAGAGCCTGATCCATCGCGTCTACGGACATGTGCGCCAAATCTGGAAACATCCCCAGGCGCCCCATCCTCCGCACGACGTCGCGGCCGGCTGGTGCCAGTCCCCCGTGGGGTCGCCAGGGCGATTCAGCCGTATCCGCCAACGCGCTGGACACCAGGTGTGTCAGGGTGATCATCCGAACACCGCGGTCCGCCAAGCGCTGCAACGCACCAGGGTCAACGTCCAGTCCGTGTCCCCCCTCGACAGCCAGCACGCCCGCAACGCCGCCCGCCGCCGCGATTTGCCGGGCCTCGGTGCCGGTCCTGGCACGCACCAAGCGACCTCCGGATTCGGCCACGACC
Source organism: uncultured Anaeromyxobacteraceae bacterium (assembly GCA_964531595.1). GTDB lineage: Bacteria > Myxococcota_A > UBA9042 > DTJE01 > DTJE01 > DUVQ01. Next base: position 788 of record CAZHDQ010000345.1, on the reverse strand, counting down.
CTTTCAAAAGTGTCGATCTGGTCCATCACCGCAGGGATCCCGCCCCAGCGGCCCACGGGCACATATACCGCGAACGTGATGCAGCGGACGCCACCAGCCAGCGCGTATTCCAGCGAAATCCGGTCCGCGAGTGGCCCCGGCAGGCCGTCCTCCCCGGAGGGCCGGGAGAACCGATGCCCCAGGTGATGGGCGAACAGCAGGAAGTGCGAGTGCATGTCCACCCCGCACTGGACCGCAGCCCTAGTCACGCCCCCCTCCACGGTTCGGGACACCGACTTTCGTGAAGTGCCTTGCATCGGCGAACGGCTCGTTTGCGCGACCGAAGTCCGGCCGGTAGAACTCGGGCGCTTCGGGTTCCTGGATCAGGGCGTTGGCGAACCCCATACGGTCAGCCAGATCGACGATCCGCGCGTATTCCCCGAACGAGGTGCGGCGCGACAGCAGCGGTTCGGCATCCGCACGGTGAGTCGGGAAGTACTGGGCCATCAACGCAATCCGCACCCGCGTGCCAAGCGTATCTCGCAGGAACGCCAGCGACTCGCGAACCCCGGCTAAATCGTTGGGCAACACCAGCAAGCGGATCACCAAACCCCGTTGCAGCGTGCCGTCTGGGCCGTGGACCGCATCAACCCCAACTTGGCGCGCCATCTCGGCAATCGCCTCGCGGGATGCCGCGACGTAGCCATCCGCACCCGACAGGTCGCGGGCCACATCGTCATCGCTGTAGCGCAGGTCCGCCAGCCACACGTCGACCAAGCCGTCCAGTAACCGAAGCGCCTCGATGCCGT
>CAZHDQ010000344.1:0-4100 GCA_964531595.1 uncultured Anaeromyxobacteraceae bacterium | reverse complement strand
CCACGGCCGCCGCCGACACCGTCACGATCAGCAGTAAAACACCGATCAGTCCAGTGATCCGCGCAGCCAGATTCTCGCGGTCGTGCCACAATTCGTTCGTACGGTGTTCCATGTCACCTCCTCGGCCCCGACTCCCAGGCCGGTACCAAGTCGTCCACAGGCTCGGGTTTCGGCCGGGACACGACCGAAACGTTGCCCCGTACGACGTGGCAGCCGCAGAGTATATCATGCAGCATCCGACGGCGCGGGCTGACCATGGCCCACAGCGGCCCCACGAACGCCGTGGCCGCGAAAACCAGCGACATCACAGTCCGAACGAAAGCGCGAATCACGCCGATCGGCCGCCCGCGACCTGTGACCACCCGCATCCCTAGCAGCCGTGCGAACGGGCTGTTGCCCAGCGTGGACACGAACGTGGTTTCCCACGCTATGTAAACGAAAATGAACGCAAAAATCGGAGGCCACACGAGGTCGGGGCGAGTATTAAGCAAGTCGACCAGGTAATCCAGATGGTTCCAGTAGCGCGGCGGGAACTCGACCGGCCGCCAGATAAACCAGGCCAGCGTCACGGCAACCGCCAGGCCCGCTTCGATGGCCAGATCGACCAAACCCGAAGCCAGGCGCGCCCAAAGTGGCGCCGCTCTCCCGGCCACGCCGCCGGCCGAAGCGTCGGGCTCAACCGGCATCGCGATCCCCCATGTCGCCGAAAGCGGATTGGCAGATCACGATGGCCGCGATCGCCGCGGTTTCGGCCTTGAGCACGCGCGGTCCCAGGCCCCCACCTATGAATCCAGCGGCTTCCAGCAGCGCCCGCTCGCGGTCGGAATGCGCACCCTCGGGGCCAATAGCCAGAACCACGCCGACGTCTTCCCCGGCCACCTGCGCCAACACCACGCCCATCGGCCTGACGCCCGACCGTTCGTCCAGCACCAACCGAGGCAATCCTGGATCGACCCGCTGCAGCGCCTCTTCCAACGTGCTGTCCAGCGAGACTTCGGGCACGTCTGCACGCCCGCATTGGCGCGACGCATCGGCCGCCACTCGGGTCATCCGATCAGCCTTCCGCACCATTTCCGCCGGCCCCGGCCGAGGCACCGACCGATCGCACACCGCCACCCGCACTGCGCTGACACCCAGTTCCGTGGCTTTTTGGACCGCCAGTTCGGTGCGGTCCCCCTTCAGCAGCGCCATCACCAATTCGATGCGCGCCGTTGCAGCGACCACGCGCGCCCCGGGCTCAAGATCACGGATCGCCAGTTGTGGCGCTGTTTCGCCCTCTATTAACTCTGCGACCCAGGCGCGTCCGCAACCGTCAATGACCAGCACGGACGAACCGGTGCCCAGCCGTAGCACATGGCGCAGATACCACAGTGTTGATTCGGGGATGACCAGCCGCCGTCCGGGCACCAAGTCCAGGTCCGGCATCAAAACACGCGGAAGCGTCACTTCGCCACGACCCAAACCTTGACCTTGGCCACCACCTGGGGCGCCAGCTTCACGGACACTTCGAACGCACCCAGACCCTTTATAGGCGGATCGAGCAGGATGGTGCGGTGATCGATCTGGACCCCTTCCTCGGCCAGCGCGTCCGCCACATCGCGATTCGTGACCGAACCGAACAACCGGTCGCCTTCGCCGGCTTCGCGGGCGATCTTGCACGAAACGCTTTCCAGCTTCGCCTTAACCGCTTCAGCGGACTTCAGGTCGCGGGCGATCCTGTCGCCGACCACGCGCTTACGGTGCTCTACCTGTGCAATGGAACGGGTCGTCGCCGGCATCGCAAAGCCCTTCGGAACCAAGTAGTTCCGGCCGAAGCCGTCTGCGACGTCCAACACCTGCCCCGCCTTCCCGACCTGATCGATGTCCTGCGTCAGGATGACCTTCATCTCAAAAACCTCCTTGCCGGCCGTCCAATCAGGCCGCGGCTCCCGTGGCCGCGTACGGCATCAGCGCGATATGCCGCGCACGCTTGACCGCCAGGGCGACCTGTCGCTGGTGCTTCGCGCACACCCCGGAAATCCGCCGGGGAACGATCTTGCCGCGCTCGGTGACCAACCGCTTGATGGCAGACGGGTTCTTGTAATCAATCTTGACGTTACGGTCGGCACAGAACGGACAGACCTTGCGCCTTGGCGGCCCACGCCGCTTCTTCTTGTCCTTGCCACGATCTTTTCGCGCTCCACGCATGGCCTAATCCTCCTCGTTGCGACGTGACTTCCGGCGATCGCTGCCAGAATCCTCGTCGTCGTCCGATCCCTCGTCGTCGTCGTCGTCGTCATCCGACTTGCCGGCTTCGCCGGAGGCGGCGAATTCGGCGTCCCAGCCGGTTGTCGGGCGATCCCGATCCGACTCCTCCGCATCAGACGGCAGGCTGTCGAACTGTGCTTCCTTTTCGTAGTCGTAGGTTTCGGGATCGATCCCTTCTTCCAACAAAACGGTCAGGTAGCGCAGGACGATGTTCGAGAGCTTCAAGGTCCGCTGCATGTCGCGAACGAAGTTCCCGTCGGCGAGGAACAAGAAGTACAGGTACACGCCCTTCAGGGACTTCCCGATGGGGTAGGCTAGGCGCCGCTTGCCCCACAGTGAGAACCGCAGGTGGCGAGCATTGTTCTTCGCCATCTGTTCGGTGATCTTTTCGTAGAGCCGGCGCAGGGCTTCATGCCCGGCATCGGTCCTGGTGACCACCAGCATCTCGTACTTTCGCATCTTCGTTGCCGCACTCATTCAACCTCCTCTCGGTCTTTCGGCCCGGGGTCACGGCGTTCTCCCGGGCAAGAAGGTTCTTCAACCGGGCGTACCCTACGGTTCACCCGATTCTGGGCCGTCGGGACCCCCCCGGCGACCCACACTCGAATTCCCTCGACAGCCGCTTCCAGCGCACCGTTCAAGGGACCCAGCTCAGATTCGTGGAACGGCGACAACACATAATCCGGAACCTCCGGCCCTTGCGAGGCCGGCCGACCAACGCCCACCCGCAAGCGGGCGAAGTCGCGGGTCCCGAACTGCTCGATGACCGAGCGGATCCCCTTGTGGCCACCGTCGCCTCCGCCGAATTTCAGCATCAGTCGACCCAGCGCCAGATCCACGTCGTCGTGCACGATCAGCACGTCTTCCTTCGTGATTCGAAAGAACCTAGCCGCCGCTGAAACCGCGTGGCCCGACAAATTCATGAACGTCAACGGCTCCTGGACCAGGACATCCTCCCGGCCCACCGTGACCCGCGCTACACGCGCGTTCCAGCGCTCGCTCCACGATGCGTCCAGTGTCTGCGCGAACGCATCGACGGCCATGAACCCTGCGTTGTGACGGGTCCGGGCATACCGGGCGCCTGGGTTCCCCAGCCCACAAACCAGCTTCACATCGCGGTCCAGATCGCGTTGCCCGACAGGGGACACGCGACAGTTAGGCCTTCGGCTCCGCAGCAGGGGCGGAGGATGCCGCAGCAGCCGCCTCTGGCGCCGCAGCCTCGGCTCCTTCTTCCACTGCCACGACTTCGTCCTTATCGGCGCGCGGCATCTTCAAGGTCACGACCGCGTTGTCCTTGACGAACACCGCGCGTACGCCCTCGGCCAACGGCAGTTCAGACAGGGCCATGACCTGGCCAACAACGAAGGCCGTCACATCGATGACGATCTCTTCCGGGACCACACCCGCCTTGCAACGCAGCGTCACCTGCCGCATTGCCAGGTTCAGGTGGGCGCCCAGCTTCTCGCCTTCCGCCTTGCCGGTCAGTCGCACCGGGACCTTGACGGTCAGTTCGGTGTTTTCGCCGACGCGCAAGAAGTCGCAATGTTCCAGATTCCGGCGAACCGGGTGGACCTGGAATTCACGCACAACCGCCAAGGTCTGCTCCGGCGCCGTTTCGTCCTCGATCGACAGGCGGATGATCGCGTTGCGCCCGGCCTTGCCGTTCAACACGTTCGTAACGACCTTCGCGTCGACGACTAGCGGTCTGGCCTCACCCTCGCCACCGTAAAGCACCGCGGGCATGAAACCCAGCGCACGGATCTTGCGGGCAAAACCCTTGCCCACGAACTCCCGAGCCTTAGCCCGGATCAACGGATTTTCCATCGATTCCTCCCAGGACCCGTCGTCGAACA
>CAZHDQ010000343.1:0-4100 GCA_964531595.1 uncultured Anaeromyxobacteraceae bacterium | reverse complement strand
TCGCCGATGACCTGACGATGGCCCTCGAAGCGGTCAGCATCCGTATCGTCGCGCCGATTCCAGGTAAGGGCGTCGTCGGCATCGAGGTGCCTAACGCCGTGCGGGAAACGGTGTACCTGCGCGAAGTCCTTTCGTCTGAAGCGTTCGTCAAGGCCAAGACAAAACTGACGCTGGCGCTGGGCAAGGATATCTTTGGGACCCCGGTCGTCACCGACCTGTCCAAGATGCCTCACTTGCTGATCGCCGGCGCGACGGGTTCCGGCAAGAGCGTCGCCGTCAACGCGTTCATCCTGAGCCTGCTGGCACATGCCGGGCCCGAGGATGTCCGCCTGATCCTGGTGGACCCGAAGGTCGTTGAACTGCAGGTGTACGAGGGCATCCCGCACCTATTGCTGCCTGTCGTGTACGACCCGAAGCATGCCGCGGCCGCACTGCGTTGGGCCGTCGAGGAAATGGAGCGCCGCTACGAACTGCTGGCGCGGTACGGCACCCGGAATGTGCAGTCATTCAACCAGCGGGTCGACCGCCTGTCGGGCCGCGACAAGACACACGCCCCCGAGCCCCCCCATCCCACGCAGTTGAACATGGAACTAACCGGGATGACGTCGGTTACGCGTTCCGCTCCAGACCCCGACGACGAAGACGACCTGAAGCACTTGCCTTTCATCGTCATCGTGCTGGACGAATTCGCAGACCTGATGATGGTAGCGTCCAAGGACGTCGAAACTGCCGTCGCTCGCCTGGCCCAGAAGGCCCGGGCGGCCGGCATCCACTTGGTAATGGCGACCCAGCGGCCTTCCAAGGAGGTCATCACTGGCCTGATCAAGGCTAACTTCCCGTCGCGCATCGCATTCAGGGTCTCGTCCAAGATCGATTCGCGCATCATCTTGGACCAGTCGGGCGCCGACGCGCTGCTGGGCTTCGGCGACATGCTGTTCTTGCGCCCAGGTACATCGCTGGTCACCCGCATTCACGGCCCGTTCGTGTCCGACGAGGAGGTCTCTCGAGTGGTGGCGCACCTGAAACGCCAGGGAAGTCCCGACTACCAGATGGAAATCCTTCAAAGTCTGGCCGCCGACGACGATGACGACGAAGAGGCCGACGCCGACGCCCTGCTGGACGAGGCTCAGGATATCATCGTGTCCAGCCGCCGGGCCAGCATCTCGTTCCTCCAGCGCAAACTGAGAATTGGCTACAACCGCTCTGCCCGCATCATGGAGCAACTTGAACGGCGAAGCGTGGTGGGTCCGCCCGACAGCAGGGGCGAGCGACAGGTGCTACTAGGATAGACGGCGCGCCGAGCAATCAGGGAAAGGTCGTCGATATCTAATCCGTGAAATGGCGGTCAGGGGGCGTCAATCGCAGTAGGCGCACCGGGTGAAAGCATCTCGCGGGCCTGCCGGATGGCATCCAGCACGACAGTCGCCGTTTTCTTGCCCAAGCTCATGGTTCGCTCGTAATCGTACTGAGGTAGGTCCCAGTCGCCTTCCGGGACCATGTAACCGTTCTCGTCGTTGCCAAGCGCCACAGTGATCCGCACAGGGGCATCCGACGTGGCGTCGATCTGCTCGACGAACGGCGGTGCCGGTTCGCCTGGTACGGACACCAGATCGACCAGGATGCGGCCATCCACCCGCAGACGCATCGCGGCGATCTCGGTCGTTACGTAGTTTTCACCCTTGCGCCAAGTGGCCTCGCGCTTCAGCAACTTCCGGTTGCCCATGTAGTTGAAGATCCAGTTGTTCTGGTGAAGCTCGAACTCGACCCGGGCCTGATCAATCGCCACGCCAGTCGGTCCGTACGCTTCGGGGGCCTTGTCCAGCGCGGCAAACACCGCATCTGCCAAGCCGTTGCCAACCCTTTCCATGATTGCCAGACGCTCGTCTATCGAGACGTGCTTCAGGAAGACTTCCATAATATCGTCTGCCAACGCCATCTTCTCGTCGCCCGGGTCGATGGAAACCAGACCGCCCAGCGCTCCCTCGACGAACAGGGGCACACCGCCCCAGTCCCGCTGCACACGTTTGTAAAACACCCCAGGGAAGTCGGCGGACACCAGCGTGTCATTCCACAGCGCCTCGGCATGGCACCCCCAGTTAGCCACCAAGGCGATCGGCGCACCCGCTTCGTCTTCGAACGCCATCACTCGCACAACGTCGTCCTTTTGGCGACGGATCTGCGGGTGGATGTTCAACGACAACGACGGGTCGACCGGACCGGAAGCCGCTCGGACCTTCGCGGGCCGCGCCGCCAAGGCCGCCTGATCGATCGCCGACGCGATCTGGTATCGCAGCGTTTCCATGTAGTTCGGACAGGTTCCAGGACAGATGGGCAAAAACCCGCCGACCGCCCGCCCCCAGTAGCCCATGGTGTCCGGCGACACGTGATCGTGGGTCGACGCGATCAAGATACGCTCGCGGTGTTCGTCCGACGCCAGCGCGCGCACCGCCTGCACGTCGTCCCGCATGTAGCCAATAGTATCCAGCGAGACCAGTACGAAAGGCTGCGTGCCGTCGTCCAGATACAACGCGTGGGCAAAGATCGGGTCCCGCACGCCCGTGCTCTTGCGGCCCATGTCGAACCCGCCCAGATTGACCGGTTCCGTGGGCGTGATGTCCACCATAGCCGCGCCGGCGTATAAACGGCCGTCGCCTTGCGCCGCGATCCTTGCGTGAACCTGGTCCATCGCCTTGTCGGTCGTCGGGAGATTCAGTTTCGAGCGGTCGACCTGCATCGATCCGCAGCACCCCGCGATCGTCAGCGGAACAATTGCGACCAGCCAGTACCAGCGATTCATGAAGGCCTCCATGCACGGCCGCCCAGCGGCCACCCAGGTCTTGCACGATACGCTTCGCCGGCCCACGGTGTCCAGAGCCCAATGAATTGATCGTGATAAATGTGCGGTGCGCTAGGTGCGGCGCGTCCCGCAACGCCACTAACAAGGCTTTCCTGTGGCATTCGGGTACAATCCCGCGGGGACCGACAGGACGCGAGAACACAACGCATGGACCTGAAATTGGACGCAGCGACTGCCGTGGAGGGCGTGCCGACCGAGGAAGAACTGGTGCGCATCGGTGAAGGTTGCTCGCTGGGCTGCCGATTCTGCCCGCACGACCAGGGCCGAGCGGGTGCCCGACTAGCCGACGTGCTGGCCCCGTCATTCAAGGTCCCAGTCGCACGCCGAGTCACTATCCAGGCTGGCGACGTCATGCGTCCGGAACTGGCCCCGCTGGTCCGGCGACTGCGAGCGGCCGGCGCCTCGTCGGTGCTGATCTACATCCACCCAGGGCTCCGTGACATCGCAGGACCTCTCGACGCACTGGTCGAAGCGGGGCTTTCGGGGGTCCACCTGCTGCTGCCGGCGGCTTCGCGCGACCTTATGGCTCGCCTGACCGGAGGCCGAGGTTCACTGGCCCGTGCCGCGGCGTTGATCCAAGAAGTCAACGCCCGCAATCTGGACGTGGCGGTCGAAATTCCGGTCGTCGAAGCATCGGCCGCAGAACTGCCAGACACCGTTGGGAGGGCGCTAAACCTGATCGCTCGACCCGAGCGAGTGGTCCTGCGTTTCCTGGCGGAATTCGACCCGAAAATGGGCCCGGTGGCCTGGGACGTATCGACCGCAGCCAGACCGATCGAAGACGCGGTCGCCTTAGCCCGTGCCCGATCGGTCCCCCTGATGCTGGGCCATCCCGAGGCGCCGCCGCCATGCATCCTGAACGTGCCTCACGCCACGCCAGACCTGTACCCTTCCCTATCTGTCTCGAACGCCGGCCGCACCCAAAAACCCGTATCAGAGGTTTGCGCCACCTGCGCCGTCGTGCGCGTGTGTCCCGCCGACCAGAGGTTCGTCCGCGTCGTCACCGGAAAGATACGCCCAATCCGAACCGATGCGGTCCAGGCCATGGCGCCCGTCTCTTCGACTGACGAAAATGACCCGCGGCCACCGCTGCCGTCGTCGGCCGAACTGTTCCTTCGCCAGGCAAAGCTCGCGGACCTTGTCGACGTACTGCGTCGCAAGCCAATGATCTGCCGCTTCCCCTGGGAGGCACTTGAAGCACACGATATCCGCGGGGTGGTCACGCCCTGCGCCGGCGGGTGGC
>CAZHDQ010000342.1:0-4114 GCA_964531595.1 uncultured Anaeromyxobacteraceae bacterium | reverse complement strand
GACCACAGCAACTGAAACGCCATTGACCAACCTGGGGTTTGCCCTGCTCTTTTTCATGGCCATGATAGCAGCCGACCGTTTGCTTCCGGGCATCTGGAAAACCACCATGATCGTATGGGCCCTTATTGCCGGTAGCGTGGCTTATTTGGTGGTGGTGCCGACCGAGGTCTGGCACGACCGAGGCCAACTGGGATTGATATCCGGTTTTTTCCACGATTTCACCACCCACCCGAGCTGGGAACCGGGTTTATTGATATCCTTTTTGATTTGCTACATTGCCCTTTCCATCAATGATTTGGGTTCCATTCAGGCTGTGGGTCAGATTGTCACCCCACCCGACATGAAGCGCAGGGTGACCCGTGGCATAACCTTGAGCGGACTATCCAACATGATGGCCGGTTTCTTTGGTGTGATCGGACCTGTTAATTTTTCCATGAGCGCCGGGATCATCGCAGCCAACGGGAATGCATCGCGTTTTTCCTTGATCCCCACCGGCTTGGCTCTGATGGGCATGGCCTTTTTTCCCGGGGTGGTGGCTTTTATCTGGAATGTACCTGCGGTTGTGATTGGAACGATTCTCCTCTATATCATGTGCGCTCAACTGGCCGCCGGCCTGATGATGGCCTTTAGTTCCAAGGGTTTTTCCTTTCAGGACGGCCTCACCATTGGAATACCCCTGATGATTAGCATTCTGGTTTCCTATCTACCTCCCCACGTCAAGACCGCCTTTCCCCCTTTGCTGCTGCCGGTTATTGGGAATGGATTTGCAATGGGCGTACTGGCGGTGCTGATCTTGGAGCACATCGTTTACCCGGCAAAGGACAGCAAAGGATAGACGCATCGGCCGGCCCCCTTGATCAGCGGGGATTTTGCCGCCCTCCTCGCATTTTTTGGGCGGAAAGCCTACAAGCCTTGGCCGAATCTTTACCTCCCGGGCGAAAACCTCGGCGGAGGGGTTGACACGGGATGGGAGAATCAATATTTGGATTCCGGTTTGGCAATGGGCCCATATAAGGAGAAGTGTCCATGTTCTGTTATCAGTGTGAGCAAACGGCGAAGGGAACGGGTTGTACGGTCAACGGCGTCTGCGGAAAGGACGAGGGCACCTCGGCGATGCAGGACCTGTTGCTTTATGCGAGCAAGGGACTGGCGCAGTATCTTCACCTTGGCCACAAGCTTGGGGTTCGCGACGAAGCCCTCCAACTTGTAGTGGTCGAGGTCCTCTTTACCACAGTGACCAACGTCAACTTTGACGAGCCTCGGCTGCGCCGGCTCCTAGACCAGGTGATCGATGCGCGAAATCACGCAAAAACACTCTACATCAAGGCCTGCGAAACAGCGGGCGTAACACCAGAGTCCCTATCTGGCCCGGCAACGTGGATGCCACCTGCCGACGAGCAGGCCCTTCAAGCCGAGGCTGTCGCGATTTCTATCGGCACTCGAATCCAACAGCAGGGCGCCGATGTGACCGGCCTGATCGAGCTGGCCACCTATGGTCTGAAGGGCGCGGCCGCTTACGCCGACCATGCCTACATCCTGGGACACAAGGATGAGGCCGTGCTGGCGTTCTTTAGCGAGGCCATGGCTCAACTCTGTCGCCCCTCGACGGCAGACGAGCTTACCGCCCTCTGCTTGAGGATCGGCGAGGTGAACCTGCGAGTCATGGAACTGCTCGATCAGGCGAACACCAGCTCCTATGGTCATCCCGAGCCGACTCAGGTGCGAGTCACCGCAGTCAAGGGCAAGGCCATCCTGGTTTCCGGACATGACCTCAAGGATTTACACTCGCTGCTTGAGCAGACCGAAGGCAAGGGCATCAATATTTACACCCACGGCGAGATGCTGCCTGCCCTGGCCTACCCTGGCCTCAAGAAGTTTTCACACCTCGTGGGGAACTATGGCGGGGCCTGGCAGGATCAAAAGCGCGAATTTGACGAATTTCCAGGCGCCATCCTGATGACGACCAACTGCATCCAGGAGCCGCGAGCAAGCTACAAAGCGCGCATCTTTACAACCGGTTTGGTTGGCTTCCCCGGTGTCGTTCACACTCCCAATCAGGCATTCGGCCCCGTGATCGAAGCAGCGCTCGCCGCCGAGGGCTTCGCCCAAGACGAACCCGAAAAAAAGATCACCATCGGCTTCGGGCACCACGCCGTTATGCAGGTCGCTGGTCAGGTTATTGATGCGGTCAAGGCCGGCGCAATCAAGCATTTCTACCTGATCGGGGGCTGCGACGGCGCCAAGTCCGGACGCAACTACTTCACTGAATTCGCACTTGCAACCCCACCCGACACCGTCATTTTGACCCTGGCCTGTGGGAAGTATCGATTCAACAAACTCGACTTTGGCGACATCGGCGGCATCCCACGGCTACTCGACATGGGCCAGTGTAACGATGCCCACTCCGCCATTCAGGTCGCGGTCGCACTTGCCGATGCATTTGGCACCGACGTCAACAGCCTGCCCCTATCCATTATTCTTTCGTGGTACGAGCAGAAGGCTGTGGTCATCTTGTTGAGCCTGTTGCACCTGGGCATCAAGAACATCCGCCTCGGGCCCACCCTTCCCGCCTTCGTCACGCCGGCGATTCTGGATGTGCTGGTCAAGAACTTCCAGCTTGCGCCCACCACGACCGTCGAAGCCGACCTAGCTGCAACCCTCGCTTAGTACATTAGGGGATTGAGCGGGCGCTGATGCATGTAGCGGCCGATTCGCAATCGACGGAAGCGTTTTACGGCATGACCGCCGCACGGCAGGCACACCCTCTATCGCCCTTTTCACACTTGCCGGCCGTCCCATCCGCCAGCTTACATTCCCTGGATTCGCATTGCGGATTGTCCGGATCGCTACAGGAATCACAGTACACCACCACCTCTGACTGGCAGGTGGACGCATTGCCGCTGGCGTCGGTCGCGGTGTACGTAATCAGGTAGGCGCCGGCCCCGGCCACGCTCGACGGGGAAGCAGTCACCAGCGGATTCGGGTCACAGTTGTCCATCGCAGAGCCGGGAAGCGGCGCGGCCTTGCAAGTCGACCCGCCGCCCAGGACCGACACGTTGCCGGGGCACGAGATCACGGGAGCGGTTACGTCCGGGGCACAGGTGTCGCCCTTGCACTTGCCGACGCTGCCCGCCTTGAAGATGGGCTTCAGTTCCTGTGGAGTCAGCGCGCGCTTGAAATACTCCACTTCGTCGAGTTTGCCGAAGAAGGGACAGGCCAAGGTCGTGTCGATACCCAGGAACAGGTCGTTGCTGGTGGACAGGTTGCCGATGCCGGCGGGTGAGTAGGCGCCCATGAGCGCACCGTCCATGTAGACCCTGACTCCCAACGGGTCGGCGCGGTCCAGGGTCAATGCCACGAAGTGCCACTGGCCGGGTCCGCCGGAAAAGGGAACCTGCTGGTGGAAGCCGGGGAAGCGTACTTCGAAGGCACCCGACCACCACAGGATGCTGAACTGCACACCGCCGTGTTCGAAAATGGTGTCCTGGCAGACGGCTTTGGGCGGCTTTGCGTCGTAGTAGATCCAGGCGTCGATGGACAGGTTGCCGTCCCCTGCATCGAGCAGAGCCGAATTGGGCACCCGCACATAGCCACCATCCATCCGGAGCGCGCCGGCCACCATGCCTGCCTCCGGTGATGGCCCGTCCGTCCAGGTACCGTTCAGCCCGTTGATCGCTTCTGCCGCTGTGGGCCCGGACACCTCGTCCAGCGACCACCAGGCGGTCATCCTGGGCGGCGGAGGCGCGCACTCGTCGCACGCGCAGTACTTGCTGACGCTGAAGTCGCAATGCAACCCATCAGGGCACACACCGTTGCCCCAGCAGGGTACGGTGCAGATATTCGGAGTCGCGGGATCGTCCCACGAGTTGTTGGCATCAGCGCACACCAGCCCGCCGAAGCAGTCGACGCTGGTCGTGCATGGGGCGCAGTAATTGGGCGGGGCGCACTGGCAGCCGGCGGCGTCCTCCTGGCAGGAACCCTGCACGCCATCAGGTGTCACGCAGTCGGTCGGCACGCAGGTCGGGTTCCATTCGTCGTTGCAGCGGTCGCAGCGACACAAGTCGGTCGCGAGGTCGCACGTTTGGCCGGCGGCGCAGCCCGACTGAGTGGGGAA
>CAZHDQ010000341.1:0-4124 GCA_964531595.1 uncultured Anaeromyxobacteraceae bacterium | reverse complement strand
TTTTGGAGGGCGAGACGGGTTCCGGCAAGGAGGTCGTCGCCCGGACGCTGCACTCCAAGAGCCACCGGGCGCACGAGCCATTCGTCGTGTTCGACTGCAGCGCGGTGCCAAAGGATTTGATCGAAAGCGAACTGTTCGGCCACGAGCGCGGGTCGTTCACCGGCGCAGTCCACACCCGGCAAGGGCTATTCGAAATCGCCCATGGCGGCACTCTGTTTTTGGACGAAATCGGCGAATTGACACCCGATCTTCAGCCAAAACTACTGCGGGCGTTGGAGCACCGCGAGATTCGCCGGGTCGGGTCGAACAGGCCGCTTGCCGTCGACGTAAGACTAATCGCGGCGACGAACCGCGACCTGGAGGCCGAAGTCAAAGCGGGCCGCTTCCGCGACGACCTGTACTATCGGCTGTCGGTGGTGCGCATCCGGTTGCCGCAACTTCGCGAACGGCGCGAGGACATCCCGCTACTGGCGCGACATTTTCTGCGCCAGGCACCCTTCAATCGCGGGCTCGACCAGGAACCACGGATCAAGGGATTGTCTGAGGACGCGGCCACGGTACTAATGGCCTATCATTGGCCGGGCAACGTCCGGGAGCTGCTCAACGTTGTCGAACGCGCGACGTCGTTCGCAGATGGCGACCTGATCGAGGTCGGCGACCTGCCGCCACACCTGCTGGCCGCGACCCGTCGCGAGTCCAGACCGGCGGGCGAAACGACTGAACCGGTGCCGGGCCTGCGCCGCCACGCGACGTTCAAGGATGCCAAGGAGGCGTGGAACGACCGATTCGAGAGGGATTATCTTGCCGCCCTGTTGCGGCGGTGCGGGGGTAGTATTTCCGCTGCGGCCCGCGCAGCCGACCTGGATCGCAAGCACCTGAGGAAGCTGGCCCGGAAGCACGGGCTGGTGGGAGGGGCCGCGGCGAACGACGAGCCGGACCCCGAATAGGAGGCGTGCCGCCGGACCAGGCCGTCCGGGGGCCCATGACAGGAGCACACCGTGGCCAAGACGAAACGACCCAAGAAGGGCGCACCCCAGGGGCTCCCCCTGGGCCGCAGCAGCCGGCTCGAAGAGTTCCTGGACGATTGGGGGCGGCTGGTGATCCCGCTGGGCACGGCCGCCGTGCTGGCCGCGCTGCGCCTGCTGAACGTGTTGGATGACGTCAGCCTGGGCTACACGCTTGGATTGATCGTGCTGGCGGCGACCATGGCGGCTTTCGGCCTGCTGATTTGGCGCAACGAATTCCCCCGATGGGTCCGGCTGGGCACCATCGCCGCGGGCGTGCTATTCCTGGTCGGCGCCGTCACCCCGTTCACAAAAGACATCTACCCCGGCACCCCTGGCTTCCAGTACGTGGTGTCCAAGGCTAACGGGGAGATTGCTCTTGACGAGGTGCCCGGCGGAACCTACCGGGTCGACGTGTACGCGAAGTCCTTCGCCCATACCGGCATGGCCCGAGGCGAGGGCCAATACCGGCTGGTGCTGGCCGGCAAGGACGTATCGGGAAAGTTCAACGACACGATGCAAAGCACCCGTGGGCGCCGTGGAATTTCGGGGCAGGTCGAGGACCGCCATCTGCTGGAAGTCCACCACCTGAGCCTGCCTTCCGGTGCGAAGGCGATGCAGGTCCCGCGAATCGACCAAGCCATCGGACCCGAGCTTCAGGTATCGCTCTACCGGACCTACATGCCACCGGTCCTTATTGCCGCTCTGTTGTTGATCGTCGGTTTATGGGCGATGTTCCTGGACGGTGTGTTCCAGGACCAGACCTGGCGCTGGCGACTGACGCCGTGGTTCGGGGTCGGCGCTTTCTTCCTGTGGGTTTTTTCGGCCAGCTATGACCCGGACAAGATGCCTGGTTCTGCAATCTGGAGCGCCGTGATCGGCGGCCTGGGCGGCTTCCTGGTGGGTTGGCTTCTGTCGCTGCTGGCGCGCCGTTTCCTGGGCCGGCTGCGGACGCGGTTCTAGACCCTAAACGTCCTGCCTAAGCCCAATTCCTTGACGCCAAAAATCGCTAAATGAGTCGCCAGATACTCCAGCGGGCGCAACCGAAGCGCCATCGCATCGGCCCGGACCGCAGCCGGCACAGCCTTCGCCAGCCACTGATGACCTGGAATTTTTACTGCGGAGCCCAGGCGGCCAAGCAGCGGCGCAACCAGATGGTATCGAACGGTCCGCTCGATCTTGAATACTTCCGAAGCCCCATCCAGCAGCGCTGCACCATCGGGCAGGCCGAGGATCGACTGCACCTGTGGCACACGATACGCCAACTCACCCACCTTCTTGACGACATCGGCACCGTGGGGCATCCGCCCGATCAGCCGCGCCATCGGTGCCAGCGAAGGCCGCACTCGCACCCGGGCGAACAACCGTCCGCCCGCACGCAGTTCGCGCGACGCCTTCTTCAGCACGATCAGCGGCTCGTTGTAGGTCGACAGCGTCGCGTAGAACACCGCCAGGTCGAAGCCCGACGCCGCGAAGTCCCGCTTCATGTAGTCTGACGCATAGAAGTTCAACTGGATGCCGCACCGCGCAGCGTCGGCGGCGACCTTGACGGGTTCGTGCAGCGATTCGTCGGGTTCGACCACCGTGACGAACACCCCGGCCTTTGCCAGCGCCAGGGCAATACGCCCCCGATCCTCCAGGCCGACGACCAGCGCCCGACGAACCCCGTCAGTACCCCAGGCCACCAGATCCTTCAGGATGTCGCCCTCCAGCATGTCGGCCAACGCCGCATCCGCCAGGAACGCCTCGGGGGCGGTCGCACCAAGTCGGTGGACCCGCGCTTCCTCCTCGATCGATCGCATCGTCCGAACCATGAAAGCCTCCGATTGGACCCAAACGACAGGTCACAGCACCCGGCGCGCGTTTTCGTCGACCACGCGCGCAACAAACACGTCCAGCGGCACCGCACCCAGATCCTCGCCCGAACGTGTCCGGACCGCGACCGTGCCGGATTCCGCTTCACGGCCGCCGATCACCAACTGGTAGTTCACCCGCTGCAATTGGGCGTCCCGGATCTTGCGGCCCAGTTTTTCGTTGCGCAGGTCGAGTTCCACCCGAACACCGGCCGCCACCAGTTTGTCGTGTACCTGATGCGCCCAGTCCGCGAATTTGTCCGACACCGGCACGACCTTGACCTGCGTCGGGTTCAACCACACCGGGAACTTGCCCGCGTAGTGCTCGATCAAGATGCCGATGAACCTTTCCAGTGATCCGAGGATCGCCCGGTGCAGCATGACCGGAGTCTTGCGGGTGCCGTCCTCGGACTCGTAGGTCGCCTTGAACAGATCGGGCATCGAGAAGTCAGCCTGGATCGTGCCGCACTGCCACGAGCGGCCCATGCAGTCGCGGATGTGGAAGTCGATCTTCGGGCCATAGAACGCGCCGTCGCCGGGATTCAACTGGTACTTGATCCCCTCTTGTTCCAGCGCGGCTTGCAGGCCGGCTTCCGCGGCCGCCCACATCTCGTCGCTGCCAATGGACTTTTCGGGGCGGGTCGACAGTTCGACACGGACGTCGTCAAAACCGAACATCCGATAAATTTCAAAGACCTGCCGAATGACGTTGACGACCTCGTCCTTGACCTGGTCCGGCGTGCAGAAGATGTGCGCGTCGTCCTGAGTAAACGCACGCACCCGGAACAGGCCGTGCAGTACTCCGGACATTTCATGCCGATGTACCAGCCCCAGTTCCGCGACACGAAGCGGAAACTCCCGATAGGAGTGCATCCGGGACTTGTAGACCAGCAACCCGCCCGGGCAGTTCATCGGCTTCACGGCATGCGGCGTGTCGTCGATGTTCGTGAAGTACATGTTCTTTTGGTAATGGTCCCAGTGTCCCGACATCTGCCACAGCACCTGGTTCAGGATCTGCGGCGTCTGGATTTCAGTGTAGCCGTACTTGCGATGCACCTCGCGCCAGTATTCCACGACGGTGTTCTTCAACACCATGCCTCGGGCATGCCAGAACGGGAAGCCGGTCCCTTCCTCGTGGAACGAGAACAGGTCCATCTCCTGCCCCAGGCGCCGGTGGTCGCGCTCTCGGGCGGCCTCCATGCGCGCCAGGTAATCTTCAAGTGCAGCGGCATCGGGGAACGATATGCCGTAGATACGCTGCAACTGC
>CAZHDQ010000340.1:0-4141 GCA_964531595.1 uncultured Anaeromyxobacteraceae bacterium | reverse complement strand
CTTTTCTGGCAAGGTGCTGCGGCAGTATACGGTGCTCAGCGAAGGACTTCATGGTTGTCCTCCGTCGTCGCTGCTTTGGGCCTTTCTTCGGTGGTGACCTGGAGCATCAGGTTGGCCATGCACTGGACGACCTCCGGCATCTCCAGCGACGGAAGCCTTTCCGGAAGCTGCGAGTCGTCGAGAGGCAGCAGTATTAATTGCTCTGGCGGCATGACGGGTTACCTCCTTCCCGGTTCTGACTCCGGTCAGGATCCCACCGTCTTGCTGCAGATCGCAAAGGGTCACGGCCACCAGTCGTGCCATGCCAAGGAGATGGTCAATGCCCACTTGAGGCTCGTCTGTGACATCCATTTCTGCGGCGCTTGCCTGCGTCATCCAGATTGGCACCCGGACCTTGCGGCCATCGACGCGCTGGAAGATGAACTCAGGCGGCGGTCCATCGTGCATGATTACCGGTGTGAATCGTGCGCCGTGCAGAGGATGAAACCGGTACCGAATCACGAGCCGCGTTCGGCTACTGGTCTTCTGTGTGAGGTCATTAGTCGTCGGGTGGCGCGGCGGCCTCCCAGGGAAGCCCTCGGGGCGGCCGCGGACCCGGTGGTCGGACCGCCTCGGCGACTGTGATGCGAAGCGGTAGGCCCATGTTCCTCGGCTGGCCGCTTTCCCCGGGGAAAGATCGGTGACGCACACCCGACGGGGAATGTGGCAGGATCGGCTTGGACACGAACCCGGAGGACCCCGTGATGCGCCGCACCTTGTTTGCCTTCGCCCTGGCGCTGGTGGTCTTGACCACAACCCGCTCCGCCCTCGCGTCCGACATTCCGTTGCTGGTGTTCGGAGACGTCAACGGTAGCGCCAAGACCGACCTCGTCCAGACCATGGCGGGACCGGATCGCCCGCTGCCGAACGTGCTGGTGGAAATCCGCGACGGCAAGACGCGAGAGGACGTCGTGACCGGTCCGGACGGCCGCACCACGGCATCGGCAGTGCGACTGGCGTTGTCCTGGTGACGCCACGGGTTCCGGGAGACTCGATTTGCACCAGTCACAACACCGCAAGACGCCTGCCCGCAGTGATCGACGCGGGCGATCCCATCGTATACGTGGCCCTGGGCGATTCGACGCCGGTCGTTGGGTCCGAGACGCCCTACCCCTAGCGGTTGGCGACGCTGCTGGGATCGCTGGGGTCCGTCCAGGCGACGAACTTGGCCCACCCTGGCAGCATGACGAAGGACTGGATCCCCGGCGCGCGGTTTTTCGAGCAGTCCAAGGCTGCCGTCGCCACAGCAGACCTGGTGACGCTATCGCTGGGCGGGAACGACCTGGAGGCCGCGGCGTCCTCGGAGGACCCCTTCACCATCATCGAGGTCGCCGAGCAGGCAATCCAGGACCTGATCCTGGTGGTCGAGGGGTTGCTGGCATTGAACCTCGACATGGACCTGGTCGTTACGGTCTATGCCAACTATGCGATGGGCGACCTCTGGGCGGACTGGGTACCGGTCGACTACCTGGAGCTGGTGCGTTCGGGCATGGGCATGCTCCTGGAGCAGATGCGGGACGCGCTGGTCGAACAAGACGACGTCCTGATCGCGGATTGCTACGAGGCACTGCTTGACCAGAACGTGAACCCCTACATGTTCGACGAGATCCACCTGAACGACGCCGGCCACGAACTGTACGCGCGGGTGATCCTGCGGAGCCTGGGTGCGGCAATGCTGCCCGATGACGATGGTCGCGCCCGGTCATTCGCGTTCCTGGCGGACCCGCCGACCGGTGCCTACCAGCCCATCAAATCCAACGGGCGAGCGGTTGCCTTGATCTCGCATTCACGGACCCCCGTTCGCCATCGCAAGCGTCAGTCCTGATGGGCAGACAAAGACGTGGCAAGGAAACTTGGCGTAAAGTGTCTCGGCTCATGTCAAGCCTTTCTTGATATTTGAACCTCCAATGGCGATCTTATCGGTGGAGGGTGTCATGAGTGGATTTGCAGCAAGTCTTCAAAAAGTCATGAAAAACCGCCACGTCGGCGTAGCCGAACTGGCTCGCAAGGCCGGTGTCTCCCGCCAGACGGTCTACAACCTCCTGCAACCCGAATACGATCCCATCAGCCCGGGTGTCCGCAAGATCGCCCGCGCCCTTCATGTGGATCCGCGGGATCTCCTTCCGGGCGATGATGATCTTTCGGTCCAGGCATCCAAGATCCTGGACGTTCTCCGGGCGGCAGCCCGCCGCAAGGAATCCCGGGCGTTCGAGGTGCTGCCCGCCCTGCTCGCCGAAGCCGATCCGGACTCGGTCTCCTCGATTCGGCCGTCAACCGACGCCGAGGTACGGGTCCTGGGCGCCGCCTCGGCATGGCGGCCGAACTCACCGGGAAGTCTCACCTGCGTTCCCTGGCCGAAGCCTTGCTGCGGCTGGAAGACCCGAACCAGGCCCTGTTCTTCGGCAGGTTGTCGGTGGACCCGATAGCGACCATCGAACGAACCCCGGATGCGCTCCGGCCCCACCGGGTATATGGGGCCTTCACCGAAGATCTGTTTCGGAGGCACCTTGCAAAGGAGTGACACCCACCTGCTCCGCCTGAAGGAAGTCAAGGCGTTTCTCCGGGCGCTCGACCGTGCGATCCCCGCACCCGGAACGGAGATCACCCTGATCGGTGGAGCCGCGGTGGCCCTCCTCTGCGCGGACGAGGAACGGCAGACCGACGATATCGACACCCTTGGGCTTGTCCATCCGAGCCGCGATGGCGGGCCTCAGCGCGCGCGAGGTGTACTTCACCGAGCGGTTACCTGATGCTGGCGCGGATCATCCTGGGCACCGGGCTTCGGCTCGACGAGGGCTTGAACCTTCGCTGGCGCGACTGGCAGGTTGACGACGGGGTCATCCTGGTCCGGTCGCATGCGGAGACCGGTTGGCGTCCGAAGGACAGCGATGATCGAATCGTGCCGGTCGATGACGAACTAGCCCGGCACCTGACGACCCATCGCTGGCGGTTGGAGGCGGAGGCGGAACGGCGGATGCGGAAGGGGCAGTTCTTCGTGTAGCCGGGCCCGGGGACGGCGATCCTGCCGAACCGGGACGGTACCCGGCGGGGTTCGAAGACGTTCTTCACGCAGCGGATCGGCGAGGCGGCACGGAAGATCGGGCTGGAGGGGCTGGCGTCCCACGAATGCCGGCACACGTTCGCGACGTTGTGGCTGCAAAACGGCGGTTCGCTGTTCGATCTGTCGAAGATCCTCGGCCACTACTCGCCGGAGTTCACGGCGCGGCAGTATTGCCATGTCTGCTCTAGGCACCTGCGGGTGGCGGCGAACCAGGTGCAGGCTCGCATTCGGGATGCATCCGCGGGTCGGGGGCGTTCCGAACCCGGACAAGTTCAGGGTGTGACGCAGCCTGTGACTTGGGAGCGGGAGCCTGCCCGGGGTGCAGCGTAAGTCTTTGAAGCTAATGGTCGGGGAGACCGGATTTGAACCGACGACATCCTGCTCCCAAAGCAGGCGCGCTACCAGGCTGCGCTACTCCCCGGGCGAAACGCGCCAGGATTGTAGCGTTGGTTCAAGGGTTCCACAAGCGGCGTCTGGTCACCCCAATTCACCTATTCGCCGCGATCCGGCCGGCGATCCAGGGCCATCTGTTGCGTTGCCTTCACCGATTTGGTGCTTGATGTACAGCAAGTACACCTGCGCCCAAATCGGCTTGTCGCCTTGCAGTTGACCCTGTCTCGCCGACCTCGGTCATCGGTTTGACGGTGAATTGGGGGGTCACTGGGCGTCGGGGACATGGGCGCACTTCGGGCTTGACAGCGGAATCCGTTCCGGGCTACAAATCGTCCGCCTTGCTGGCGCCCAGGTAGCTCAGTTGGTAGAGCAGCGGACTGAAAATCCGCGTGTCGGCGGTTCAACTCCGTCCCTGGGCACTTCGATCAGCCAGCATCCATCAGGGCTTCTGCCGGTGCGGTGCGTCCGGTGTCCGTGGTGGCCTTTACCCCCTCACAGAACGCGCAAGTAACGCCTCGGATCGATTACTGAAGGCGTGGTGTTGAATGGTGCTCTGAACTGCTCGGAATTGCCGGAAAGGTGATAACCAGGTGTGAACGGAAATGAGCGCTGGAGGCACCATTTCATGAGGTCTCCTGGTGTCGCGTC
>CAZHDQ010000339.1:0-4147 GCA_964531595.1 uncultured Anaeromyxobacteraceae bacterium | reverse complement strand
CTGGACCGGCCCATCGATCCCGAGCGTCAAACCCGCGTACCGAACCATCCAGATCGCCGAGGACGGGCGCTACTGGGTCGCCGTCAGCCAACCCTCCGAACGCATCCCCGACGACGAGGTCGAGGAGACGGACGACGACCTGCCGCCGCTCTTCAACCGATTGGTCGCCGTGTTTTCGTACACCTATGGCTTTTTTGATCGGCTGTGGGCCGATGCCCCTTCGGCCCGTGTTTTCGACCGTAAGGACACGCCCCAGATCGAGGACCGCGACGAAATCCTGCGCCAGGCATTCGCGGCCGCGGTTCGCAACCTGTCCAAGGCTCTGGGTAACAAGGTCGAGCGGTGGACGTGGGGCCGGTTGCACGCCGTCACATTCCATCACCCGTTTGGCGAGGCGGCGAACGGCGGCGCATTCGACGAGGGGCCGCACCCTATCCCAGGCGCCTGGGACACAATCTGGGCGGCCGGTTTCGCCCTGTGGGCCCGAGACTTCACGTTCCCGGTTATCGAGGGACCTGCGCTGCGCCACGTCCTGGACTTCGCGGCGCCTGACAAGTGCAATTTCGTGCTGGACATGGGGCAGTCAGGCTGGCCAAAGACACCTGCCTACAACAACGCCGTCCAGGACTGGCTGCACGGCCGGTTGTGGTCGTTGTCGATGGACCCCGCGACCTACAAGGCGGACGCCAAGGGCACGCTGCATCTGGTCCCGGGGCCTTGACCCCAAACCCTATCGCAAACGGCGCTTCAACATCCGTTTAGGGACTCGGCCACCTCAACTGCAACCGCCACGGACGGCAGATTTTTTTTGCAGTTTGACCTTGTGATCAAACGTAACGGCCGGGGCGGCGGCCTCGCGGGTGCCGGCGCCCGAGTGGGCGGTAGAACCAGGGTGGGCCCCCAGGTAGCAGTCGAGCGGCAGCCCCTTGTGCCGAACCTCTGGATAGGCCGAATTGCAGCAGTCACCCACGGCCCGAAAGAACGTGAAAGCCAGTTCTTCGGCCTTGTGCGGCCCCTTTCGAGGCGCCCCCAGGCACGGCGGGGGCGGAAACATCGATAACCAACGATTGATGCCACCCTCAACCACATAGACGTTGGGGACACCCTGGGCCGCCAGAAGCCGCCAACCTTCGGCGGCCAGTTCGTCGTCGTTGGACACCGTGAACAGGACGGTGTTTCCCGGCAGGGCCTTCAGCGACTTGGCGTACGCTGGGTCTTGCAACCGGTCCAGGGTCACGCGGGTCGCGTTTCGCAGGTGGAACAGGTTGAACTGGCGCTCGGGGCGCAGGTCCAGCACACGGACGTAAATCGCGGTGTCCTGTGTCAGTTCAGCGACTTCCATCGGGTGGATGAAGACGGCGCGATCCGCCAACCTTGGTTGCAGTTCGTCAGCCTTCAAATCCCAGCGCCTTTCCGCCGACGGTTGGCCGATCACGGCCGCAGCCCCCGCCAGCAGGAAAAGCGACCCGCCGAACACCCAGGCCATTGGGCGCCGGGGTAGGAAGTGCAGTTCTTGTGCCGGCACGCCTCGCCCGAACAGGTCCTCCAGAACCTCGCCACCCATGAACATGAACATCGCCATCGCGACGACGCCCAATAAAACCAGTCCGGCATCGATCCCGAACAGTTCGGACAGCGTAAAACGACCCATTGCGGTGGAATTGAAGAAGCCTTCGAACCACCCCACAGTTTCGCCGAACACGAAGATCCCGAAGGCCACGCCCAGGGCGAACACGATGCCGTCGATCTTCAGTGTCGACGCGGCTACCAGCGAGGTTCCCGGGCAGAACCCGCCGATGATGAAGCCCACACCCATGATCAGCCCGCCGATGATGCCCGGCACCAGGTAGGTCGGGTTGACGAAGATTTGCTGAAAGTCCAGCAACCCCAGGGCGGACGACAAGCCAATCAGCGTGCCCGCTACAACGATCGCGGTAAACATCACCTTCAGGACCGTGACGTCCTTGAAGTAAAACTGCGCAGCCAACTTGCGAGAGTCACCGAAGCCCGACATCTCGAGCGCGGCGCCGAATCCCACACCGATGAACAGGGGCACCAGGTAAGACAACCAAGTGCCCCAGTCCGCCGTCAACTGGAATGGTCCCATGGCGCCCTCCTAGTTCCACAGCCGGCGCACGGAATGCGCCAGCAGGTAGCCGCCGGCAAATACCGCCAGCATGAACGCCCACGACCCGACAGACATCACGGCACCGCCGCTGAGGGCTTGGCCCGACGTGCAGCCTCGGGCCAGGCGTGCGCCGAAACCCATGATTGCGCCGCCACCGAATGCGGCGATCAGACGGACCGCGTTGGAAACGTTGGGGCCTCGGCGAATCTCGAAACGGACGCGCCGAAACGCCAGCCCAGAAAGCAGGCCGCCCAGTAGCGTGCCCCCAAGCATCCATACCGACGCGTCGTCCAGCGCATTGCGTTGACCGCCTGCGAGATCGGCGAAATAGGCGACCCGGTCGACATGTCCCGGCGCGACGGCGTCGAGCACCGACACCTGCACCCGATTGACCGCACCTGAAGCGCCCAGCCCACCGCCCGTCAACAGGAACGCCAGAAACAGCACGATTCCCAGGATCGTGCCGCCCAGGTACGAATTGATGTAGGGTTTCGCAGTCATGCCTCGACCTCCACCTCGGCAGCCCCCTCGACCGCCTCCCAACCGCTGACCATTGCCAGCAGATTCGCCGTCGGCGTGTGGCCCGTCGTAGTCAGATAGACGTGCGCCACCAGGAACGTAAGGAACAGCCACGACCCCATGTTGTGCAACGGCCCCACGATGGCCAGGCCACCGACGACGTCCAGCACGGCTGGCGCGACCCCGCCGACCCACAGCAGGATTCCCGTGACGACCTGCAGCGGGAACAGCACGTTGAGCAATCCCGCGTAAGTGACCTGCTGTAGCGGATTCAACTTCCTGTCCGGGCGCTTGGCAACAGGGTGCGCCGCCCCGGCAAAGATCCCCCGCGTGTAGTAGAGCGCCTGGGCGACCATACGGCGCATGAAGCCTTCTGGGTGCGGCATGAACTGGCGGATCTCGCCAGTCGTCACGTGGTAGAACAGCGACAAAGCCGCATTCAGTATCAGGATCGCCGCCGCCACGTTGTGGATCGCCACGGCTGCGGGGAATGTCAGCAGGCCCGATCCCCGCGGGAAATGGATGTGCATCCCGGTAACCAGCAGTGCCAGGATGGTCGCCGCCATCGTCCAGTGCCAGATGCGCTCGTAGACCCCGTACATGTAGACCCGGGCACCCATGACAAGATGATGCGCGGGCTTGCGGCGCCGGCTATGCCAGATGCGAAGGCCTCCGTGGACCCCGACGGCCCCGACGGTCAGCAGGAACAACCCGAAGCCCAGGACATCGGTCCACGACCTGCGGTGGTGGCCCAACACATAGGTCCCCGCCGGTTCGACGGAACCCGCGAGCAGCAGGCGATCGCCTTCGGATACGATACGACGCCCGGCGAGCACTGGCTTGGCGTCCGGGTCAGGCCCCGGCACAACACCGCCAGGGAACGGACCAGTCGCCAGCGCGACCGGTTCGTTGAACCGTGACGACGGGGCGTGGCACGATTCGCAGGCCGACGCGGTTTGCGGGCCACGGACGATGCCGTGACGCACCGGGTGCGCCTGGATTTGGCCCCGGATGCGCGGGTCCGCCACGCCCAGGGCTACCAAGCGACCTCGAACGAAGGCCTCTGTCCGACCCGAAAGCACCAGTTCCGCGTCCGAAAGTCGCCCGTCACCATCGCCATCCAGTGCCTCTAGGACCTTGGGCCGATACGCGCCCGCGTCGTCTTGAAACACCCCGCGCAACAGGGTCTGGTCCACCGGCGTGTCCTGGGCACCGAAAACCCATTCCCACGAGGCGACCAGATTGAAGGGCGCGAATGAAGGGCCCGTCTTGCCCCTTTCCCGGCCCAAAAACGGCCGATAGCCCGTCAGATACCAAGTATTCGGCGCACGGAAGTCCGCCGCCCCCACACCGCGAAATGTCATCCGCGGCCCGCCTTCGGCCGTCACGACGGTGCGGTCGATGGATTGCAAGGCAGGGGCCAGCAGTTTCGGCGTGTGGCAGGCCTGGCAGGCCAGCGCCGTCATGTGGCGCTCGGGATAAGGCAACCGGCCGTGGACC
>CAZHDQ010000338.1:0-4174 GCA_964531595.1 uncultured Anaeromyxobacteraceae bacterium | reverse complement strand
CGCGTCTGGGATGCGGTCGAGGTCGGCACGCCGGTTTTCATCTTCTAGGGGCCGGCGTGCGGCAAGGTGGCGAGCCGCGGGACCGCACGGTGAAATTGGCCCAAGGCGGGCCTGGAGGCGGCAACGTGTTCGGTGGGGCGACGATCCTGCGGCGGTGCCTTGTGACGATTGCCTCGGTCTGTGTCTGGGCTGGCGGCTGCGATCTCGAACCCGCAGCGGGACCGCCAGGCGCGGCGCGCGAGCAGGCGCTTGGCATCCGCCTTGAGGCGGCCGGGCAAGAGGATTTCCTTCTGGTGCTGGACGCGGGGGATCCGTCGATCACGCTGTACCTGGGACCCGTACCGTTGCAGCGCTACCAAGTCTTGTCCGTCGCTCGCGCCCAGCGGCGGGCGTTTTGCTTCGGGCTGCCCGCTGCCCCCGACCCATCCGGCATACTCTGGAGCGGCATCGTGCTGGAACCGCCGAGAGCCCGCGACCGGAAGGAACTGGCGTACGTCGAAGCAGGCGCAGAGCCAGCGACGGCCGAATCCGACCCAACCGCGGCGGAACCCGACCCGACAGCGGCGGAACCCGAACCGGCAGCGGCGGAACCCGAACCGGCGGTATCAAAGATCCCTCCGACGCCCGAGGAGGCGGTTTTGGCTCCGGATCATTGGGTGCTGTTGGTAGAAAACGGCCCAAAACTGTGGATCCAGGGGATCGCGCCGGACATCTCGTTGCCGGCGGGCGACGATGCTGTGGCTGTCGGGCGGCTGTCGGTCCTTGGCGATCTGCTGCACGGTGTCATTCCACCGGCGCGGTTGAGGATCCAGATGCCGCTGGAAGAGGCGCAGGCGTTGTATCGTTCCCTGCCCCCCGATGCGTCCCTGCTGATCGTTCCAGGTCCCCGGCCCGCCGAACCGGACGCGCAGACTCCGGTCGCGCCGGCTCAGGATCCGGGCTGACTATCGGGCCATCGTGCGGGTTTTTCGACTGTTTTGTCGGCCCGTGTCTGTCACGCGAGCGGTGCCGGTCCATCGATCCCCGCGAAACGGGGCCAAGCCCTTCGCAGCCGTAACAGAGTTACGAACATCGGTTCATCCAGCCCTTCGCGTTCACGCAGGGAGACGGCGTCCTTCAGCATCTGCGGGTCCGGGGTCGACTCGCCCGGCGGGAGACAGTTCGGGCGGGTGCGCGCCGCTTCCTGGAGCAGTTCCAGCAGGCGTTCTCGTCCCAGTGTGGGCGACACGTAGAATTTTGGGACCACCAACAGGTCGTCAGGGGCGAGCTGGCCATCGCGCACGGCGCGGCGATGCAATCCAGTTCCTGGGTACACTCGCAGTCCCGCGCCCATCAGCACCAAGTCGAACGGTCGGACGTACCGGTCGATGAACGCTAGGGTTTCACGGATCGTATCCAGATCCTCATCCGGTCCGCCGAACAGGAAGAACCACGTGGTCGGCATCTGGCGCCGCGTGATCAGATCGGCGGCACGTGCCAGCGCTTCGGGTCGAAAGTTCTTGCCCATCGACCTGATCACCCGTGGCGAGGCCGAATCCGGCGTGCAGTCGATCTGCGCGAAGCCGGCCGCTTTCATCAGTATGAACAATTCGTCGGTCGCGCAGCCTGGGTTGATACCCATCGTGCGCAGCCGTATCCGGATCCCCCGGCGGACGATCTCGGCGCAGATGGCTTCCGCGTGCCCGGGTGGGTCGTTGAAAGTCGAGTCCACGAACTCGATCGTCGCCCCGGGCAGCCGCCGCTGGACGTCCTCGATTTCGTCGACTACGTCCCCGATCGGGCGCAATCGGTAGGCGCGGCCCTCGACCGCGGGATACGTGCAGTAGGTGCAGCCATGGGCGCAACCGCGCCGCGTCTGGACAGGGTAGGCACCCATGCGACGATATGGAGTGAAGTCCACCCATCGGTCGATTCGCGAGAACGGCAAGTCCAGGATACCGGCGATACAGGAGCCAGGCCGGTGTGTCACGCGGGTCCCGACCCTGTGGTACACGCCCGGCAGGTCGTCGCAGTCCAATTCGTCCGTCAGGCGTTGCAGCAAATGAGGCAGTACCCGGTCCGCCTCTCCGCCGACTCCCCACTCGACGTCGAAGCGATGCAGCAGGGCTTCAGGGAACAGGCTGAAGCCGCTGCCGCCCAGGATCAGCGGGGCGCTCGTTGCGGTTTGCAGGGGCAGGATGAAGTCTTGCTCGATGTCGTCCAGGTATTCCGACGGCGAGGCCAGATTCATATCGTCGATGTTTCGAATGCCGACGCCGACGAATTCCGGGGCGAATGCCTGGACGGCCTCGATCAAGCCGTCGGCCCCGCGAAAGGTGCCGTCGAACACGCGGACATCATGGTCGGGGGCCAGCCGCTCGGCCAGAAGGCAAAGCCCGAGCGGCGGCACCGGGTAGGGGGCCGTGACGACGTTGGTGTTGATCAGTAGCACGCGACTCACGAGCGGATGATAGGGGCGGTCCACATGCGGAGTCAATCGGGGACGCGAATGCCCGCGGGAAATTGGTCGATCCATGTTCGTCGGGGTTTACAAAAGGACGCCCCGGCGATCGTGCCAGGGGGAGCACGAGCGCCGGGGCGGGAGAGGGGAGCCAAGGAACGGGATCAGTTCTTGGGGGCGTTCGTTCACCAAGTCCCGTAGCCGCGCAGCGCGCCTCGGTACGGGCGATCTCCGCGCGGATCAACGAAGCGTTTGCTGCGACACGCGTTGCGGACCTCGGGCACCTTGGCCAATTGCTCGGGCGTTAGAACGTTGCGGGCCTGGAGCATGCGGTCCAGCCATGCCTCGTGTCCCGCCTGCATCCGTTCACATTTCTCGCTCGCCTTTGTACGGATCTGCTCCTCGGTAGCCTGCGGGTCGACGACCAGTGCGCGCAGTTCCTCGTCCTGTTGCCATCTGGCCGTCACGGCCTCGATCGCCTGGTTCTGCCCGACCTCAAACAGCATCTCGAGTGCCGCCTTCTGGTCGTCGCTGAGGCCCAGTTCCGGGCTATCGACTACGCACGGGTTCAGGCCCAGCATCCCGGTTCCAGCGCCGTAACCGCCCGGTCCCATGCCGCGCCCCATCCCGGGGCCGGCGCCGTAACCGCACGGCCCCATGCCACGTCCCATGCCGGGGCCCATGCCACGTCCCATGCCGCGCCCCTGTGCTTCGGCCGAAACCGCCATCGCCATCACGCCAACCGCGACGAATAGCGTCAACAGATGTTTCTTCATGGATTGCCTCCTCGTTCTTGTGCCGGGTTTCGACGCCACCCAGGCGCCGACCGGGTCAGGAAGGATGCAGCGGGTGTGCCAACCTATCGGTGGCTGAAAAATCAAGTGGTTGGGAGGGGCTGGCGCGTGTCCATGTGCAGGGATTGCACGTCGTGCGCGCAGTCGATGCACCGTGGTGTCGTCTGTGGGCCGCAGTGCGAGAGGCGGGACTCGAACCCGCACGGTTTTGCCACCAGATCCTAAGTCTGGCGCGTCTACCAATTCCGCCACTCTCGCTGGAACCAAGGTCGACGTGAAGTTAGCGCATTCGCGCGGCCTGTCAATATCTGCGGCTTGCAATCGGTCGCCGTCCGGGTATTCTTCCCGTCATGAGGCCGACACCCTTCGAAATTTTCTGTGGGTATTACCTGGGGCTGGACCGGAGCTTCAGGTACCGCTTCTTCAACACGGACCAACTGGCGCGCCACTTCGGAATCGATCCGACGGAACTGCGCCACCTGATGGAGGAGTATTACCTGACGCCAGAGATGACTCGACACGTGGACTACAACCTGGTGCGCGCTCATGCGACAGCGCAGGAACTGGTTGAGTTCGGCGGTGGCGAGGACGTGCTCACGTTCGCGAAGCGGACGTTCGAGGAATTCGTCCAGGCGCTTCAGCGCTACGACCCATCCCGCGATTTCGACGGCGTGGACTACGACCGGCTGTTTCCCGGTGACCCGCCGCCCGCGCCGCCGGAAGATGAAGAAAAGGGCCTTTAGCTTTCGAAGGGCCTGCCGGCTGGCCCGGATCACGGAGGAACCAAATGTCGCGTCCGCGAACCCGCATGATCGCGCTTTACGGCAAGGGAGGAATCGGCAAATCGACGGTTTCGTCCAACCTTTCCGCGGTATTTGCGAAGCAGGGCTTGAAGGTGTTGCACGTCGGGTGCGATCCGAAACACGACTCGACGCTGACT
>CAZHDQ010000337.1:1868-4179 GCA_964531595.1 uncultured Anaeromyxobacteraceae bacterium | reverse complement strand
GCCGCAGTTTCTTCTACTTCCGCGAGCCGCTGCCCCTGGACGACCTGGTGGCGCAGGGGGCGATGTCGCGCCAGGCGGCGGCGACCTTCTCGGAGGCCTGGCGCGACGACGCCCAGGCCGAGGACCGTCAGGCCCGGCTGGCGGCGTTGAAGGACCGGATCCGACGGCAGGCGCCGGACCGCGTGCGGACGTACCGGGCGGGCTGGGACCCCGAGCGCGGGATGGTGACAGACCTGGAGGCCTTCGGCCAGATGGTGCTGGAGGACCTGTGGCAGGAGATCCAGGCCGAGGCGGCAACGCTGGCGCGGATGCCGGCGACGACGTGGCAGGACGAGGAGCGGGCGACGCTGGAGGAGTTCGTGGAACTCCGGTCCCGGGGCTTCGTGGGACGCGAGGCCACCCGGAAGGCGCTGCTGGACCGAATCACGGGCGACGGGCACGAGCGGCGGGGGCTGTGCGTTTTCGGGGAGCCGGGGTCGGGCAAGAGCGCGCTGCTGGCCCGGGTGTCCCGGGAACTGGCGGGGCAGGATGCGTGGGTGCTGTCCCACGCCGCGGGCATCGGCGGCCGGTCGGACCAGGTGGGCGCGATGCTGACCCGCTGGTGCGGGGAACTGGCCGCCCGCCTGGGCATTGCCGACCCGTCCGGGGACGCGAAGTCGCCCGAGGAGTTGCAGGAGGCCTTCGCGACGCTGCTTTCCCGGGCGGCGGCCCGCAGTCGTGTGGTGCTGCTGGTGGACGCGTTGAACCAGTTCGAGGACACGCCGCAGGCACGGCAGGTGTCCTGGCTGCCCAAGCGGCTGCCAACCAACGCCCGACTGGTCGCGACGA
Organism: uncultured Anaeromyxobacteraceae bacterium; assembly: GCA_964531595.1. Lineage (GTDB taxonomy): Bacteria > Myxococcota_A > UBA9042 > DTJE01 > DTJE01 > DUVQ01. The sequence continues at coordinate 3,351 of CAZHDQ010000337.1, read as the reverse complement.
CGCTGCCGGGTCCGTGGGCGGACGCGCTGTCGGGGCGTCCGGACGTCGAATCCCTGCCCCTGCCGCGACTGGACGGCGCCGAGGTGCGAGAGATCGCGGCGACGGTGTGCGCGCGCTACCGCAAGACGCCGCCTGCGCCGGTGGTGGAGGCACTGGCCGCCGTGGGCCGCGACGACGGGACGCCGGCGGCCGGGGTGCCGCTGTGGCTGACGCTGGCGCTGGAGGAACTGCTGCTGCTGGATGCCGACGACTTCGTGCGGATGGAGCGGGACTATGCCGGGACGTTCCAGGAACGGCTGACGGCGATGATGCTGGACCTGGTCCGGGCCTTCCCGCCGGACGTCCCCGGGCTGTACGGGTACCTGCTGGACCGGGTCGAGGAGGCCCACGGACGGGCGCCGGCCCGGGCCTTCGCGGAACTGGTGGCGGTCAGCCGGTCCGGGCTGCGGGAATCGGATTTCCGGGTGCTGCTGCCTGCGGTGACCGGCGAGCCGTGGGACGAACTGGCGTTCGCGCGGCTGCGTCGAGGCTTCCGGGCGCACCTGTCGCGGCGGGGCAGCCAGGGGCAACTGGACTTCTTCCATGCGCAGGCCCGCGAGGCGGTCTTCGTGCGCAACCTTCGGGATGGCGATCAGGTGCAGGCACGTCATCGGGCGATTGCCGACCACCTGGAGGCGCTTCCCCGGGAGGACCCGCTGCGGGTCACGGAACTGATGGTGCACCTGATCGGCGCCGACGAGCGGAAGCGCGCAGCGACGTGGTACGGCAGGGACGACCTGAGCGATGCCGAGGAAGCGGGCGCGACCCGTGCCCTGGCAAACCATGTGCTCGGGTGCACGGGCACGGGACAGGAACCCGCCCTGGACTGGGTCGCCGGCCTGCCGGAGGTCGAGGTACTGGACGACGACGCAGTCACGGCCATCTGCCGGCGGTTCAACTTCGACCTGGACGGGATGCTGAAGGATCAGGGGCGCATTCGGACGCGCATCCGGTTGCTGGAGGCTACAGAAAAGGCGCTACGGGAACGGAGTGACAATTCCGGCAGTTTTGAAGGGGACGAACGGGAGCGCCTGCTCGCCGAGATGCTTCGGAGCGAATACCAGCGGCAGTGGTCCATTGCCTGCTCGAAACTGGGGGGCCTCTACGGCCTGCTCGGAATGTCCACCAAGGCCCGGCAGTGGTACGAACAGGCCCTGGAGATCCGGAAGCGCCTGGTCGCCCTGGAGCCCGAGAACACCGAGTACCTGCGGGACCTGTCCGCCTCGTACAACAACATGGGCGACCTGGACGCCCGCGTGGACCCGACCAAGGCCCGGCAGTGGTACGAACAGGACCTGGAGATTGCCCGGCGCCTGGTCGCCCTGGAGCCCGAGAACACCCAGTACCTGCGGGACCTGTCCATCTCGTACAACAAGATGGGCGGCCTAGACGCCCCCGTGGACCCGACCAAGGCCCGGCAGTGGTACGAACAGGCCCTGGAGAT
>CAZHDQ010000337.1:0-1768 GCA_964531595.1 uncultured Anaeromyxobacteraceae bacterium | reverse complement strand
ACGCCCCCGTGGACCCGACCAAGGCCCGGCAGTGGTACGAACAGGCCCTGGAGATTGCCCGGCGCCTGGTCGCCCTGGAGCCCGAGAACACCTCCCTGATCCAGGATGCGTTGTACCCGTGCCTGAAACTGGCCGAGTTGGCTCGCCAGGCCGAAGATTCGGATGCAGACCGGCATTACACCCTCGAAGCCCTGGAACTCGCCCAGCAGGGCATCCAGACCGATCCGGATGATGCGGACCTGTACTACTCCCTGGCCTGTGCCCACGCCCGCCTGGGCCGGACGGACGAGGCGCTGGACGCGCTGGCCCGTCACGTCGAACTGGGCGGTTCCGACGCCGACTGGACGGCACAGGATCCCGACTTCGCTTCGATTCGTGACCTGCCCGCGTTCCACGACCTGCTCGATCTCATGCGCCGGAATGCCGATTCTCCTTGACACGGGCGTCACAACACATTCCAATGTCGCTGCGCAGGACGCTGTGTCCAGGGTGATGTTGGTGAAATCAAGGGAGGACTGTCCATGCACAAGGGGATGACGTTCTTGATCGCGACGATCTTCGTGGCCGGCTGCAGCGGCGCCCAACTGGGCGAGGACTGCAAGCGCCTGGACTGGGCCGACAAGCCCCCGAAGAACTGTGCCGTGGGCGTGGCCCAGGGCATTTCGACCGGCAACGCACGGACAAACGCCGAGGAGGATGGGAAGGTTCGCCTGGCGTCGGCCATGCAGAAGACGCTGCAGGGGCTGTTCGGTCGTACGGTGGAAACCATCCTCTCGCCGGTGGGCATCGAAGGGTCGGAACTGGTCAAGTACGGCGACGAGTCCATGTACAAGGTCGAACTGGGTACCGTCCGGAACCAGGAATACTTCCGCGACTGCACGACCGGCGACCAGTACGTGCTGGTGTGCATCTCGGATGAGGAGATCCGCAACGCCGCCGAAATGGCCGCGCGCAAGGCGCTGCTGAAGTCCCTGCCGGAACGCCGTGAACTGCATGACGACGTCATCAAGGACATGCGCCAGCGCGTCGAAGAGGAATTCGGAAACTAGCGAATGAGTTGTCATTCTCGCGGACGTGTGCTGCTGTGCGGCATGGTCGTCATTGGGACCTTCGCCTGTTCCGGCCCGACCACGACCGGCCGTCGCGCGGTCGGCGTTCGCGGGGACCCCGTGGGCCGCACTGGCGACCATCCTTCGACACGCTACCCGGAAAGCCGCTTCCTGACGGCGACCTCCTGTGCCGGCGACGCGGCCACCGCATGCGGCTTGGCCAGCCTGGGGGTCTGCTCGCTGTTCGGGTCGCTGATCGAAGGCGAAGTCCGGGTCCTGTCCGAAACCGTCACCCGGCGCTCCGGGGCTGACGGCTGGCAGACGGTCCTGCACGATTTCCAGCGGGTGCCCGAGTGCCCGGGACGCGAATCCATCGTGTGCGACACGGTTCGCGACGTCTGGCGGGAGCGGGGCGAGTCCTGCGCCGTCGCGCACCTGGACCGGGCGGCCGCGGATCGTGTTCCGGCCGCCTTGTGGAAGCGGCAACTGGTCGTCGCGGACGAGCAGCTGTCCGCGGGACGTCGGGCGTTCGAATCGCGTGACTACCCGGGGTTCGTCGCTGCGTTCAACGGCTTCTCGGACGCCTTCGCGCAGATGATGGAAGCCTTGAAGGAGCGTTCGGTGCTGCTGGGCCGCGCCCCGCCCGAATGGCCGCGCCTGGTCGATTCCTCGGCGACGATGCTGTCATGGGGCTTGATGATGAAGAAGGGGGCGCGCGT
>CAZHDQ010000336.1:0-4183 GCA_964531595.1 uncultured Anaeromyxobacteraceae bacterium | reverse complement strand
GACGGGGTGGCTCCGCGGTGCTTGCAACGCCCCTCGTCGGGGATTCTACCAGAACGGGCGGTCAAAGTATTCTGCAAGGCGACGATCGAGGTGGACCGGCGCGACCTGGGTTACGACCGTTCTCGGGATCGACAAGCCGAAAGTCATGGATTTGGCGCACTCCTGCGATCTTCACCGGATGTCGCGGGCCGTGTAGCGCGGGCTACTGGATATGCTCGTCAAGGTCTTGCGGAGGCGGTCGCCGGAATCGCGGCGGCGGGTTCGACGGGAAGAACGCCGAGACCACCGCCAACATCAGCGCCAGGCCTACCCCGCGTACAGGTACCGCTGGAATCCGGCGAACGCGTCGCGAATCTGGTCGGCCGGGCCCAGGACGCGCGTTGCGTCGGCCATCGAATCGTGGAACCGCAGCCGTAGAAGAGGCGCCAGTTTGTCCAGCCCCAGTTCCTCGACCCCAACCGCAACATACTGGGCCAGCACGAATTCCAGGAACGCCTGCTGTGGGCTTTCGAAATGCTGCCGAATCGCCGCCTGCGCCCCGTTTGCCCGCTCTTCCCGCGTCACCGCCGGCCGCGCCCACGCCACGTATCGCAGCACGTCGAACAGGTCGCTTTGCTCGGCATCGATGATCCTGGACATCTCGCGCAACTGCTCGCCGCCAAACCCCTTTTCCGCCAGCCCGTCCAGCAGTCGCCGCCGCGTTTCGGGGTCGCTCCAGATCGCACGCAATTCGTCCTCGTCGGCAAAGAACGCCGGCAGCGTCCCGAACAGCGCCAGCATGAACTGATGGGCCGACATCGGCGTGCCATCCGGGTGCCAGAACGTCGTACACGTCATGTGCTGGATGCTTCGTTCCTTGCCGTCGGCCAGGGCCACTTTCACGCGCTCTGGGGGGCACACACAGGGACGCTGGCGACACCGCGGGCACACGCAAACGCATGGCCGCTGTCCACACTTCGCGCAAGGTTCCTCCGGACACACGCACACCCACTGCCCACACTTCGCGCACGGCTGCGGTTCGGGCTGGTCACAACAGCACGGCGAGCACCCGCAATCCGGACACACGTCCGCCGCCAGCGGCTCGCCATCCCATTCAGGGTCGGCAAACAACCGGTGCGCCTGCACGAAATCCCAGATCGTGAAGTAGTCCTTGCCGTCGTACAGCCGCGTGCCGCGCCCAATGATTTGCTTGAATTCGATCATCGATCGGATCGGCCGCAGCAGCACGATGTTGCGGACGTTGCGTGCATCGACTCCGGTGGACAGTTTCTGCGAAGTCGTCAGCACGGTCGGGATCGTCTTTTCGTTGTCCTGGAAGGCGCGCAGGCGCTGTTCGCCTCGTTCCCCTTCATCGGCCGTGACCCGGTGACAATAATTTACGTCGGCCACCGCCTTCATCTGGTTGATCAGATCGCGCACCAGCAGCGCGTGGGCCTGGGACGCGCAAAACACCAGCGTCTTTTCCCGCGGCCCGATGCCGTCCATCAGGATCCGTACGCGCTTGCGTTCCCGCTCCTGGATCTCGATGTTCCGGTTGAAGTCGCCCTCGCCGTACACCTTGCCGTACTCGATTTCGCCTTCCAGCACCCGGTCGTCATCGACGTACACGTATTCGTCGATCGTCGTCCGGACTTGGCGCACGCGAAACGGTGTCAGGAAGCCGTCGTTGATACCTTCTTTCAGACTGTACACGGCCACCGGTTCCCCGAAATACGCGTACGTGTCCACGTTATCGGTACGCCGCGGTGTCGCGGTCAGGCCCAGTTGCACGGCCGGCGCGAAGTAGTCCAGGATCGCCCGCCACGTGCTTTCGTCCCGGGCGCCGCCGCGGTGGCATTCGTCGACCACGATGAAATCGAAAAAGTCGCGCGGGTACTCACCGAAGTACGCCGCCGGCAGTCCCGTAGCCACATCGACCGGCCCCGTCAGAAACGTCTGGAAGATCGTAAAGAACACGCTGCCGTTGGTCGGCACCTTGCCCTTGCGACGCACTTCGTCGGGCGCGATGCGCACCAACGCGTCCTCGGGAAACGCCGAGAACGCATTGAACGCCTGGTTCGCCAGCAGGTTGCGGTCGGCCAAAAACAGGATGCGCGGCCTGCGGTCGGGCGTACCGGACAGGTTCCAGCGGCTGTAAAACAGTTTCCACGCGATCTGGAACGCGATGAACGTCTTGCCGGTGCCTGTCGCCAGCGTCAGCAGGATGCGTTTGCGGCCCTGGGCCACGGCTTCCAGCACTCTGGTGATCGCGACGTCCTGATAGTACCTCGCCGGATGCGACCCACCCTTGTCTTCGTAGGGGATTTCGGCAAACCGGTCGCGCCACGGGTCGGGCGTGGCAAACGTCGCTTCCCACAGTTCTTCGGGCGTCGGGAACGCGGCGATCGGGCCTTCGGTCCCATCATGCATGTCGATGGCCCAGATGCCCTGCCCATTGGTTGAGTAAGCGAAGTGCACCGCCATCCGGCCCGCATAGTCCTTGGCCTGGCCCACGCCTTCGGTGACTTCTTCGTGCCACGCCTTGGCCTCGACAACCGCCAGCGCCGTGTTGCGATACACCAGCACATAATCGGCAATCAAGGGCTTGCCCCGCCGGCCCCGGCCCTCGATCGGCCCGAGTGTGATGCCGAATTCACGCCGAACGCGGCTACCCTCGACCTTTCCCCAGCCTGCCGCCGCCAGCGCAGGATCGATGTGCTCGGCCCGGGTTTCGGCTTCGTTCATGGCGTGTCGTCCTTGCGCTTGCGCTTTCCGGTCGCCGCGTTCACCCGTTTTGTGGCAGCGGCTTCCAGTTGCCGCAGCGCCGCGTCCTGCCCATCCGCCTCGGCCATCGCCCGCCGACGTTGTGCAAATTGTTCGAACTCGTCGTGAGCCTTGCGGTCGGCATCCTCGCGACGCACACTGCCCGCGCTGGGCAACACGTCGCGCTGGTTGAAGCGCAGAAATTCGTCCAGTCGGGCCTGCCAGTCGGTCAGGAAGACCTGCTTACGTCGTCGCGCCTGGTCGTCGGCGTAGTCCAGGAACATCACGACGATCCGGTTCAGTTCATCGATTTCAGTCGCGGTCAGGTAGTTCTTGGCAACCGTCACGTCGGCACGTCGAACCTGATCACCACGCCACGAGGTCAGCCCCATGTTCGGACACGTCGCATCCGACCGCCGCACGATCAGTTCCGGCGCCGTCATGCCCGTCGCCGCGAAGTGCAGTTTGTTCTGGACGATGGCGAACACAGCCTGAGTAGCGTCGTCGCCCTGGCGATAATCCGCAGCCAAAGCCAGGATGTCGCGAACCCGCAGGTACATCCGTCGCTCGCTGGCACGGATGTCGCGGATCCGTTCCAGCAGTTCGTCGAAATAGTCCGGCACATCGGCGGCTGGCGGGATCTTCAGGCGTTCGTCGTCCATGACGAAGCCCTTGACCAGGAACTCGGTCAGGCACGCGGTCGCCCACTGGCGAAACTGGGTGCCCCGGGCACTGCGGACGCGGTAGCCCACCGCCAGGATGGCCAGGAGGTTGTAGTACACGACCTCACGAGAAACCTCACGATTTCCTTCGGTTCGAACTATCCGGAAATTCCGGATAGTTGCTTCGCTGGACAGTTCGCCTTCGTCGAAGATGTTTTTCAGGTGCTCGTTAATCGTGCGAACGTCCTTGTCGAACAGTTCGGCCATCAGGGCCTGGGTCAGCCAGATCGATTCGTCCTGGAAGCGGCACTGGATGCGGCTACGGCCGTCCTCCGTGCGGTACAAGACGAATTCGGTCTGCGGCGCGTCGGCCATCGGCGTCTCCTACAGGTCCCCGTGAAATGCCTGGTGCAACAGCGACTGCTTCAACGCGTCCAGTGCCGCAAGCCTGCGTTGGTAGAGGGAGGTGAGGTGTTGGGTTTCCGTCTCAAGGCGTTCCAGTTGATCAGTCACTTCGCGTTGCATTTTCAGGGACGTCATTGGAACGGGTAGGAACGCGAGTGTTGACTGGCTCAGGCTCTTGATGTTCGTCCCAGTTCCGCCTTCTATCATGTGTTGTCGAGCAACCTTGGATTTCAGGTAGTGACAAAGGAATCGCGGACACAACCGCCCATCAGAAATCCTCGCTCGAATCGTGAACCCGGAATGAGTGGCTTTCTCGCCAAGTTCCCGAACCAGCATGGATCTTCCAATCAACGCCTGGTTGCCATTGGACCTTA
>CAZHDQ010000335.1:0-4183 GCA_964531595.1 uncultured Anaeromyxobacteraceae bacterium | reverse complement strand
CTTCCGGGATACTTCCACCCCGAAACAAAGGGATCACGGGTACAAGCGTGACCGGCCCTTGATGATTCGGGGGAAGGGCGTATCATCTACAAACGGCATTCATGGGCATGTCGATGGAGACGGAGTTGGACCAAAAATCCGGCACCGACAGTCGGGGTACGACCGATGACCCGCTGATCGGGCGGCTGCTAGACGATCGCTTCCAAATCAAGTCGCCGGTGGCCTCCGGCGGGATGGGAACGGTCTATCGTGCCGAACAGCGGTCGATGTCTCGTGACGTTGCCGTCAAGGTTTTGCGGACCGATCATGCCGCAGATGAACACCTGACCAACCGGTTCCTGACCGAGGCTCGCGCGGCGAGCCGATTGCGTAATCCGCACACGATCACGGTCTTCGACTTCGGACGATCCGATGACGGTATGCTCTACCTGGTCATGGAACTGTTGATTGGGCAAACGCTGGGCAACGCGATGCGCGAGGCCGACGGACCAATGACTCTGGGCCGTGCTGCGGGCATCGTTGGACAGATGCTGGACTCCCTGGAGGAAGCCCACGACGTTGGGGTGCTGCACCGCGATTTAAAGCCGGATAACATCTTTATGCTGGAAACGTCCGGCACCAGGGACTTCATCAAGGTGCTGGACTTCGGGGTCGCCAAGATCGTCGGGGAATCCGGCCTGTCGGCGTCGGGGGCGGGGTCGGACCTCGTCTTCGGTACGCCGATCTACATGAGCCCGGAACAGATGATGGGTGGCGAGGTCGACCCGCGAAGCGACTTGTATTCCCTTGGGGTCATCCTTTTCGAATTGCTGACGGGGCAACCGCCGTTCCAGGGGGATTCGGCGCTGGCGCTGGCTCGGCAGAAGGCCCGCGCGGCGGCGCCTAAGCTGCGGGACGTGAACCCGTCGGTCCGCAGCACCGCGACACTCGACTGGCTGCTTGCCAAACTATTGGCGGGCAATCCGGCCGATCGTCCCGAGGACGCCGCCGCTTGTCGATCGATGCTTCTCGCGGCGGTCGAAGCGGACGATCCGCTGCCGGGCGCCTATGCGCACACGCCGGCGCCGACCTCTGCGGCCCGGATGCCTGCCGAGGCGACGGTGACGATGTTCCCGCCGACCCAGGGACCGTCGGCGCGTGGATCGAAATCCTACGATGTCTTTCCGGTCGTCGGGGATGCCGAGCCGACCGTCGCTACGGCTGCTTCAATGCCGACGATGCGTCCCGGAGTCGGGTCGGAAATACTTGCGCGCAACGCCGATCGCGTGCGCAAATCAGCATCCCAGGTGGGGCGCGCACCGGCCCTGGTACCTGGCGCCGATCGACGAAATAATCGCCGGCGCACCATGCTTTCGAAGGTCACGTGCGTGCAGGCGGGCATGCCCAGGACGGCCTTCGTCGCCGACGCCAGCATTACGGGTGGGTACCTGCATTCCGATTGGTTGCCGCAGCCCCGGGAAAGACTGGCCCTGGTCTTTTCCGGCAACGGGTCCGAGGCGCCCGGCCCGACCTTGGTTGCCGAGGTGGTTCGGGTGGTTCAGACTCCGACCCAACCAGGTGTTGTGCGCGGCTTCAGCGTGCGCTGGGTCTCCTTGCAGACGGCCGGACGGCTGGAAAAACTGGCAACCTTCTTCCAGTCGATGTTCAGCGAACCCCTTCAAGTGCCGTTTTCCCTGGACACGGAATCGTCCTACTGGGAATATTCGTTCGCGACTCGCATGCTCGTGGACAACGGGATGTAGCCACAGGCTGGGACGGTGCAACGGGCGAGTCGCGCGCCGTAGGGCCGGGGAGCGAACCATGCGAACGCTAATCCTTCCGGGCCTATTCTTTGCGCTATGTGCCTTGGCCGCCTTGCCATCGCTTGCGCAGCGCCGCGTCGAGGGTGATTTCGAACTGGACATTCGCTATCGGGCCAAAGGGGGCGCCGAGATGCCCGCCGTGGAACTGACGGCGCTGCGAGAGGTCCGCAACGTCGAGGTCACGGTCGAACGCGTCGATGGCCCCACATGGGTCAGCAAGGCGGCCCGGATCCCGAAGGGCGGCAAGCACACGGTTACGTTTCCGCAGGATCCGGGGCGTGCTTTCTACCGCGTCGAAATCGCCTGGGCCGGGGCTCGTCGTCCCATCGATCTGACGTTTTCCGCTGCGGTGGCGAAGCCGTTCGACTTGCAGGTGCGCGGCGAGGACGTCGACTTGGTCGAGGGGCGCATCGCGTTTCGTGCGACAGGCCAGGTCCAGGGGGTCCAACTGGTACTGTTGGGCGAACATGACGCTATCCTTTACGAGCGCACGATCCGGATGGACCGCCCCGGCACGCCCCCGTCGGAGTTTCGTTTCGAACCGTTGGTGGCGCCAGTGATCCAGGCGCGCGTGACGGCCTTTGACGACGAGGACTTCAAGACGGTCGTGTCGTTCGAACCGGTCGTGATCGAGGTGCCCCACGAAGAGGTCAACTTCGCGTTCGACAGCGCCGTGATCGCGCCCGATCAGGCACCGAAACTGGAACGCACACTGGAGGAAGCGCACAAGGCGCTGGACAAACTGGGCTCCCAGGTCCGTTTTCGGCTGTACGTTGCCGGCTACACCGATACGGTGGGTAGCCGCGATTACAACCTCAATCTCTCGGAGGCGCGCGCGGCGTCGATTGCCGCCTGGATGCGTGCGCACGGCATCCGCGTGCCAGTGTGTTCCCAGGGGTTTGGCGAGGAAGTACTGGCGGTCCAGACCCCCGACGAAACCGAGGAAGCCCGCAACCGCCGTTCGCTGTTCGTACTGGCGGGGCAGGGCCCGATGACGCCATCGTTTCCCCGCGGAAACTGGAAGTGCCGGTAGGCGTGAGGCCTAGAACCGGAAACGTCCACCGATGCTGGCTGCCTTCCCGTCGAACGTGCCGCCTGCGGCCGGATTCAGGTCGGTGATCGAGAAACCGGCGAATAGGTCGAGGCGGTTGCGAAGTAGCGTGCCGCCGATGGCCAGTTCGGCCGGTACGCGCACGCGGTCGCCGAAACTGCCGGCGTCCGGACGGAAGCCCAGGCGGGTCCCGAAGGACAGATCGACGAAAAGCGCCCGGATCGGGTTAACGGTCACACCGTAGTCCAGCGCTAGAGCGAACTGCGGCGACTGGCCGCCTGACGTGGGGTACGTGTCCTTGACGAAACCGACGTCGGCGAAGAGGCCTGCGTGCACCTTCAGAATGTTCTGCACCGCTATCCACTGGAACGGCAGGCCCGCCATCACGCCGAGCATCTGGTCGCCGAAACTGTCCAAGTAAGTCCGGTCGCCGGGCGTGTAGACGCGCAGTTCGGCCGCCAGCATGTCCAGGAAGCGGTAGCGACCGTAGAGGTCCACGCCGCCGAACTTCGTGTCGAACGCGTCCTTCGCGTAGCGCATTGCGACCATGTCCAGGCCGATCTCCAGATCGTCTATGACCGCCCAGCCAAAGTCGAGCGTCACGCCCAGGTCCTTGGCCGTCCTGCCCTTGTTCAGGCCGACATCCACGCCCAGACCGGCCTGGAGCATACCGGCATCCAGAACCAGGGGCCGCTGTGCGACGGCCGCCGGGTAGTTCGCTCCCCGATCCCGCGCCAGGGCAGGGAGGGCGAGCAGGCACATCAGGGGCACCGCAAGGCTCAGAGTCCGCTTCATGGGTTTCTCCTCTTCGGGCGATGGCGCGGGCGCAATGCCCGGCCGCGCCGCGACAAACGTCCCGGGGACAATCCACCGGGATGGCACATGCCGGAACGCGACATGTCGACGCGATCAGCAGACTGCCCCTACTGCAACCCATGTGCCCGGAACTGTAAATGGCATGTATATGGTTGAATTCAAAGGAAGAAAAAGGGATCCGCTTGCTGCTGCGGTCCGACAATCCTGGGGCAGGACAGGTGGCAAGCGTGCGCGATCGAACGACCTTGGAGCGAATTGGCACTGGGCGGGACGCGGGACGCCTAGCGCGTCAGACTGCGGTAACGGATCCGGTGCGGCCGGTCGGCGTCTTCGCCCAGGCGGGCATGGCGGTTCGCTTCATATTCCTGGTAGTTGCCCTCGAACCATTCGACGTGGCTGTCCCCTTCGAACGCCAGGATATGCGTCGCGATGCGGTCCAGGAACCACCGGTCGTGCGATACGACCAGCGCGCAGCCGGCGAAGTGTTCCAGCGCGTCCTCCAGCGCCCGCAGCG
>CAZHDQ010000334.1:0-4189 GCA_964531595.1 uncultured Anaeromyxobacteraceae bacterium | reverse complement strand
CTGAACGGCTCCAGGACACCTCGGAACGCGGCACCAGCGCGTTGACGCCGGCGCCCAGGTCAACGAACACGCCGAAGGATTCGTGTTTGACCACAACTGCGCTGCGGACCTGCCCCTCGCGCAACTGGGCCATCAGTTCCTCGCGTTCAACTGCCTGCTCCTCACGCTGGAGGACCGCCCGCGACAACACCACATCGCGCCCGCGAACTTCCAGCACTTTGAAGCGCAGCGTCCGCCCAATGTAATCGGACGGCGGCAGCCGCATGCCCGCCTCGATCTGGGAATGCGGCACGAACCCGCGAGCCCCGGGCAGTTCGACGTCGAAACCTCCCTTGTTCTCGCCGGTCACGCGCCCCTCAACCGGGATCCCGGCGGCGGCGGCCTCGGCCAGTGATTCCAGGTCCAGCGAGCGCCCGCGCATGCCGCGTGACAGCCGGATCCCGCGTGTGACCTTGGCGACATACACCTCTATGACGTCGCCGATGCGCATCTCGACCAGTTCTTCGGGAGTAAACTCGTCCCGGGCCATCGCCCCCTCGCTGCGCTGTCCCACGTCCAGGAGGACCGCATCGGACCCCACGCCGACGATGGTGCCCTGCACGCGGTCCCCGACCGATAAATACTTGAACGGCCCCGAAAATCCCTGGTCCAGCAGCGTCGCGAAGTCCTCTTCGGCCGCCGGTTCGTCAGGCCGAAACGCCTCCAGATCTTTGTCATCCGTCATGTCCGAACCCCTCTCGCTGATACTTCCGGTCCGTGTCCCTGGCCCGGGCACCCCCGAACCGGGAGCCGATTCTAGCCGCAAACGCGCCCGATCGGTCAACCGTTCGGACAAAATCGTCGTACGCGCCTCGCGTCGGCGAACGGCAACCTGACACCCGATGCGTCTTCGCGCTATCATCGCACGACGACTACCGGGGCGATGCCCCGTAATGGAGGGTGAACAGATGAGAACGCTCGCGATGACCCTGGTGACTGCGATGCTGCTGGCTGGATGCGCTACCGGTAAATCCCCGTCCGAACCCATATCGGCCGCAGAGAAGGCCGCCGCAGGACCGGCAGCGACCGCCAAGGCTGCGGAACCCGCACAGTCCCCGGCTGCAGCCACCCGGGTGACGCTGACCACCAACATGGGAGATATCGAACTGGAGTTGTACCCCGACAAGGCGCCGAAGACGGTCGAGGCCATCACGAAACTGGTTCGAGACGGCTTCTACGAAAACATCCTGTTCCATCGGATTGTGCCCGGCTTCGTGATTCAGGTCGGGGATCCGCTGACCAAGGACCCAGCCGAGAAGGCGCGATGGGGTTCCGGCGGCCCTGGGTTCAAATTCGCGGACGAACCCGTCAAGGGCGAATACGAGCGCGGGTCCCTTGCGATGGCGAATTCAGGCCCCAACACGAACGGCAGTCAGTTCTTCATCTGCCTCTCGAATCTTTCCGGCCGCCTGCCCAAAAGCTACAACCTGTTCGGCAAAGTGGTCAGTGGCATGGAAATCGTGGACAAGATCGCGGCCCTACCCCGCGATGCCCGCGACTGCCCGACAACCGAAGCACGCATCATGAGGGCAACCGTCAAGGAATAACCAGATTCACGTCCCATGCAAGAGCACCCGAGCATTTTCCTTGCATGCGGACCTCACCTTCCGCTATCCTAGCCGCACGCGAATGCGATTCATGCGGCACGGCGACTTGGTTCTGATGCCTGATCGACGGATTCGAATCCGGAATCGAGGGATTTCCGGTTCGGTGCGTCATGGCTGGACCGGAACATTCCGGTTCGGCAGGAGGGGACCATGGAGGGCGGAGAAAGTCAGGCCTGGATCTTTTGGGCAATATTACTTGTGCTAGGTGGTGGCGTCGGTCTGGCGGCATGGTGGAAGCGGACGCATTCCAGCATTCGCGGATTCGATGATGAACCGAAGGCAAAGACGAACGGCAAGTAGGCCGGTCATGCCGCTTCAGTGTGTTTCGCACCGCTCCAGACGGGTCTGTTCCAGTATCCGCGGCAGCAACTCGCGGTCCCGCCCACCCGCTTCAAACCGGAATCCCAGGTGAACCATCCCATCGGGGAATAGCCGGTGCGCGGTGACCGATGCGGCGCCGTCCGGATCCATCCGTTCCACCAGTACGAACCCTGATGGCCCCTTCGCGAATGACAGCCCTGCCATCCGGTCCTCGTTCGCCCGCTGGACGAATTTAAGCAGGATGTCGGCATCACCTGGCGGCACCGACACGACGCTACCGTCGGGCCCCGTCGCAGACAAGACGGATCCGCAACTGGCATCCACCCGGTACAATTGCCCGCCGACGCCCACCCAGGCGGGCGGTGCCCCCGGCAGTTCCTTCCGGTCCACCCGTACCCACGTCGCGGGATGCCCCACCGCGATGACCGCGTGCGCCCCGGGGTTCGTGTCGGATGCTGCCGCGACCCTCACCGTCGTGGTGCGTACCGAAACCAGTTGGACAATCGGCAGGCTCCAGGAACGCGCCAACCCCTGGACCCCGAGCACAGTGGCCGCAATCCACGCGGCGACCACGACAACCACCCCCGCCCGACGCAACCAGACCGGCAAACGCCGGCTCGGGAGCAGTAGCACGGTCAAAACGATGCCTACCGCGAGACCTCCGCCGTGCGCAGATAGGCTGACCATCGGCAGCGCCAAGCCCAGCGCCAAGTTCGCAAAAAACGTCAATATAAACACACTTAGGTTCCGGTTGACCCAGCGTGGCGGTAACCGCGACCGGTTCGCGAACACCATCACAGCGCCAGCACCGAAGATCCCACTGATAGCGCCCGAAGCCCCAACCATGACAACCGGCACACCGAACCAGATGGCCGCTGCCGATCCACCCAGGCCTGCTGCCAGGTAGACCGCCAGGAAACGCCACGGCCCCATCAGGCGCTCGGCGATGTTGCCAAGCTGGATCAGGAATATCGCGTTGACCGCCAGATGCACCAAACCACCGTGCAGAAACATCGATGTGAACAGGCGCCAAGTCTCGCCATCCCGGACCCGGTCAACGAGGCAGGCACCGGCACGCAGCAGATGAGCAGGGTCCAGCGAACTGCCGGTCGCCATCACCAGGGCAAGGATGCCCGCGCAAATCAGGGCCAGCGAGGCGGAGACTGGCGCCGGGGCCTGGAAACTGGTCAGAAACGTCGGCAGCCTCTTCTGGATCGACAAAGCTTCCCAAAGGGTTTCGATCCGGGCGTTATTCGGGCTCCAGTTTCCAGACGTGGGTGCCGCGTTGGCCCGGGTGATCAGGGCCTCGCGATCCGAGGCCGTGAACAGGGGCCGAAGCGCCGATCCCCTGGCCAGAAATCGGGACGGATCGACACCAAGGAATGCCAGCAGGACAAGACAGGAACGGTCCAGGCAGGCATCAGGAATCTCGCCGGAGTCGCCTGCCAAGCGGGCGTACGGCCGGTTCGTATCCAGGGTTTCGGCCATGTGGTCGACGATGACCGCGGCCGTTTCCATGTCGCCGGTCTCACAGTACGCCTGAACCAGCAGGGAAAGAGCGCTGAAGGGCAGCCCGGACAGGATTTCCGTCGAGACCCCGAATCGGCCGACACGCGCCACAAGGCCCTGCCAGTCGCCGCGGTCGGCATGCAGTCGGAAGAGCCCCTCGACGATGAAGGGCGCCGCCTGGTCACCCGCCAGGGACCGGGTCTGGCCCAGGCGCCGTAGGGCCTCATCCGGGCCGATGACGCCCCGGCGCGCAAGATACAGTAGGTGGGCTGACCGAAAATGCAGCCGGCGGACCGCGCCGGGCTGGAACATGACCGCGATGCGCTCCAGCCAGAGGGCCAACCGCCCCTCGCCCCGCAGACGCGCCAATTGCGCGGGCATTGACAGGTACGGCGGTACCAATCCGACAAGCAGTCCAGCGACGGTTGCCGCGATCCCCGAAAACGGCTCGTCGAACGCCAAGCTCACGCCGGCTAACACCGCCAACCCCAAGACCACCGCGATCAGCGGACGATCCCCTGGCCGGCGTGCGCGCAGCAACCGGTAGCCTGCAAGCAACGACAGCATCAGGACCACGCCGACGACCTGGTTCATTGAAAAGCCTCCGGCAGACGACCTGCCTCCGGGCGATGGTATCCGGAATGAACCCGATGTACACCGTGTAGCGGTACCAGATGGCGACTTGAATGAGGATGCAGGCCTGTGCTAATGGC
>CAZHDQ010000333.1:0-4197 GCA_964531595.1 uncultured Anaeromyxobacteraceae bacterium | reverse complement strand
CGGACATCTGGTTGACCTCGATCTCGGTCAACCCAGTTTCTAAGGCCGCCTGCCGGCCCAGCAGCACCACGCGCATGCACTCCGAAAGGAACCGTGCCAAGTCACCCAGAACCTGCCGGGCTGGCAGGCCGCGGTCCTGGGTGTCAAGAAACGCCTTCAGCGCCGACGCCGGATCCGAAGCGAGGATCGCGCCCAGAAGGCGTTCGAACAGCCCGCGATTTCCAGTCCGCAGGACGTTGGCGACATCCGCCGCCGTAACCTGAGCGCCCGCGAACGAAATCACCTGGTCCAGCAGGCTGCACGCGTCACGGACGCTGCCGTCGGCCTCGCGCGCGATCAACCGCACCGCGTCGGGCTCGATCGCGACACCCTCCGCCTGTGAAATGCGCCCCAGGTGTTCCGCCAGCAGGGGCAGCGCTGCACGCCGAAACTCGAACACCTGGCAACGGGAAACGATCGTCGCCGGCACCTTGTGCAGTTCGGTGGTCGCGAAGATGAACACCACGTGCCGCGGTGGCTCCTCAAGCGTCTTGAGCAACGCGTTGAAGGCCTCGTTCGTCAGCATGTGGACTTCGTCAATGATGTAGACCTTGTACCGGTCCCGACTGGCCGCGAAGGCCACCCCCTCGCGCAGTTCGCGGATACTGTCGATGCCGCGGTTCGAGGCGCCGTCGATTTCCTTGACGTCCATCGACCGCCCCTCGGTGATCTCGCGGCAGGACGCACACTCGTTACACGGATCGGGGGTTAGGCCTTTGACGCAGTTCAGCGCCTTCGCCAGCACCCGCGCAGCGGTCGTCTTGCCTATGCCTCGGATACCGGTGAACAGGAATGCGTGGTGGATCCGATCCGCCACCAGCGCATTGCACAGTGTCGTGACAATGTGTTCCTGACCGACGATGTCCGCGAAAGTCTGGGGACGCCACTTGCGCGCGAGTACTTGATATGACATGCGGCTTCCGTGCGGGTGGGAGAGCGGAAAATGCCGGGACAGGACACCCACAACGACACTTACCGTTGCTTCCTTCCGGACCTGGCGGGGTTACGCGAACGTCGCGCCGCCCTGCCCCGGCAGAGGATTTGTAGCATTCCCGGCCGGTGGATGCAAGCGCAAATCGTCTCGTGCAGCGGGTGACTCTGGCAGGTCCGCGGCCTTGCGTCCCGTGCGCCCTTGTGCCATCGTTCGCCCTGGAACAGGTGTCGACACGGCCCGATTCGTTCACGGAGGCAACATGTCCAGACGTTCCGTGGGTCTGATACTCCTGGCGGTGGCCAGCATCGCGTTGGGGGTTTTCGCCGCCTTACTGTTCTTCCACACATTCGAAAGCACGCTGTCCGAACAGTGCCTGCGCGACGGGAGTCGCGGCAGCACCACGGCAGCAGTCCGGACCCTGATGCACGGCATCACCACCGGTGGCGCCCTGTTTGTGTGGTCGTTGCTGATTGTGCTGGTCGCCCCTCTTTTCCGTAAGAAGGCACCGCCGCCGGCACTCCCGGAAGCACCGCCCACAAACGCCGAAGCGCCTCATTAGTGATTCGCCACTTCGAGCCAGAGAAGTACACACCATGAAACGCTACCCTGGACCGATGCCTTTTTGTGCCGCAATCCTGTTTGCGACCGTCTGGGCATGCTCGTCGGGACCGTCCGAGCACGACGCTGACCCTGGACCTGACGCAACAATCGCAGACGTGCAAGACGACGGTGCGACCGGCCCCGACGCACCCGCTGACACTGATGATCCGGATGCGCACGACGTTGACGTACCTGGCGCTGACACTGTGGCCGATGTCGATGCCCCGGATGCGAATGGCCCGCTGGCGATCCCGTACATCACGCCTCCCTGGGGCAAGCCACAGGTGGACCAGTTATTCCTGCAGGAAGACAACTCGAACACCCTGCTCGATACCGGCCTTGCGCCGCTGATCGCGCTCGCGACACCAGGCCCAGGTGACAGCGCGCCCCGCCGAATCGCACCACGCGGCTTGGTGATGCGGACGCCCGAGGGCCAGGATTCGTTGCTGGCGATCCCCGAGGGCGACCCCGACCTGGTGGGCGGGGGCATCGCGGGGGATGCGCTGGTGCTGGTCGGCCCACGGCGGATTTACGCACTGGAGGACGATGCGCTGGTACCCCGCGACCTGGAACTGGAGGGAGAAGACGACGTTATCACGGTCATCGGTGTGGTGCAGGGTGAAGGACGGCTACTGGCCTGGACGACGAACCAGTTGGTCCCGATCGCCAACGCCGACGATGTCGCGTGGCACCCGCTGCCACTGCGGCCGACCGCTGTCCTCGAAGCTGATGGCCGCGTTTTGGTGGCCGGCACACCGAACGGCGCCCCTGACAGCGCCCCACAATTGATCGAACTGGCGGCCAACGCTTTGGAAGCGGCGCCAACACCTGCCCTGGACGACGGCACGGTCCCCAGCGTCGGCCCCGTGCGGGCCCTCTTGACCAGGGTCATCCTTCCCGTGCCGCTGGACCTGGTAGTCATCGGCGACGACGGCATCCAAGGATTCGTCGGTGAGGACGGCGGTCGGCCGGCACCGCGAGATGTCCCCCTGTTCGCCACGGACCGTGTCCCGCTGGGCGCACCTACGTCGGCAATCCGAACGTCCGACGGGGGTTTCCTGGTCACGACCCAAAAAGGTGCCTACCGCGTCATGGATCGTGGCATCGGACCGGAGTGGCGCGTCTACAACGCCCTTCGCTGGGTGCCTGACGGCGACGTGCGGGCAGCGTGGACCGACCCGGACCTGCCCGACGGCCCAATCTGGTTCGCAACAGCCGGCGGCCAATCTAGTGTCACCGCCCGCCGCATCACTCTGGAAACCAAGGTGGCTGAACAGATCGATCGCATCGTAACGCGCCATGATCGAGACGGCGCGATCGCCGACAGCCGCCTAACGATTCCCGGCGATCTGTCTACCAACATCCCGTGGGACTCGGATAACGACGGCGGCTGGACCTGCTACTGGATCCTGGCGGAATGCTTTCGCTACAAGGCCACCGGCGACCCGGAGGCCAAGGCCCACTTCGACCGATCGCTGGAACGGATGCTGTCGTTTCGGACGCTGACTGGCACGGACTGGTTTGTTGCCCGATCGGTGATCCGCAAGGCGACGTGCAACCTGGACGACTGCGACGACCCGGACGACGGAGAGTGGTTCTCGTCACCCGATGGCGAATGGTGGGTCAAGTCCGACACGTCAAACGACGAGGTCACGTCCCACATGTTCATGATGGCGCACGCCTACGAATTGTGCGCCGACGAGGGGCAGCGCCAGGCGATCCGCGAGCACGTCGGCGGGATTGTGGGCGGCTTGGTCGACCATGGATTCAAGCTGCTCAAACCCGACATGGTCGAAACAACTTACGGCCAGTTCGACCCGGAATACATCAACAACTTCGCAGGATTGGTGGGCGACGGCGGGCGACGCTCGGTCCAGATGCTGGCCGCGCTCGATCTGGCGCTGGCGCTGACCGGCGACCTGAAGTTCGCCGATGCTAAGCGGTTGCTCATCGACGAGCACCACTATCACGAAAACGTCGTCACCGAATCCGAGGCGCCCGGGCGACGCGGCAGCGGGGACGGCGACGAACTGGGGACCCAGGCATTCTTCGTATTGCTGCGCTACGAAACCGACCCGGACCTGTACGCGATGTACAAGGAAGGGTGGCGCCGGACCTACGGGAACATGCGGCTCCAGCAAGATGCGCTGTGGGACGTGGTAAACGGCGTGCTCGGGGGCGAAGCCCCGTCGTTCGAGAATACGATGCGATGGCTACGGCTGGCGCCGACTGACGGGATCCGTTTGTCGATGAACAACATTCAACGCAACGACCTAGTCAAGCCGCCCGATTTCTACCGCGTCCCCAATCGCATACGCTGGGCCCGCAGCGACGGCCGCATCCTGCCGGGCGACGAACGCCCGAACATCCGACACAACAGCAGCCAGTTCGACGCCGAGGGCGGCTGGGGTTCCGATCGGGAAATCGACGGCGCCGACGTCGTCGCGGCCTACTGGATGGCCCGCTTCCACGGGTTCATAGTCCCCTAAACGGACTGAGTTGGCCCCGGGCATCACGCCCGGCGACGCCGGGACGCAACAGCCACGATACCCAGCAGGCCGACGATCACCAAGATGCCAGTGCGAAACAAATCCGTCGCAAGTACGCTATCCCGAAGCACCTTC
>CAZHDQ010000332.1:0-4212 GCA_964531595.1 uncultured Anaeromyxobacteraceae bacterium | reverse complement strand
AATGCAATTTCACCTTACAGGTGGTCGCGATGCCACCATGCAACAGCGCTTCGTTAAGACTCTTGTAGGATTCAATTAGGTCGACGTACTTGCCGACAATGGCGATTGTGACCTCGGGCTTCGCGGTGCGAATCCGTTCGACGATGCGCTTCCAGTCGGTCAGGTTCGCTTCGCGGGCCCAGATGTTCAATTGGTCGGTGATACGCTGGTCCAGCCCCTCCTCGGCGAATGCGATCGGGATTTCGTAGACCGACGGCACGTCGACAGCCGCGATAACGTTTTCAGGTGGCACGTTGCAAAACAGGCTGATCTTGCGTTTGACCTCGGGCGGCATCGGTTTTTCCGACCGACAGATGATGATGTCCGGCTGGACTCCGATTTCGCGCAGGGACATCACGCTATGCTGCGTGGGTTTGGTCTTCAGTTCGCCTGCGGTCCGGATGAACGGCACGTAAGTCACATGCACGAACAGCGCATTCTCGCGTCCAAGATCCAGCCGCAATTGGCGGATGGCCTCCAGGAATGGCTGGCTTTCGATGTCACCGACGGTGCCGCCCACCTCGACGATGCACAGGTCGGTGCCTTCCGCGATCTTCAGGATGCGCCCCTTGATCTCGTCGGTGATGTGAGGAATGACCTGGACGGTGCCCCCCAGGTAGTCGCCCCGGCGCTCACGCTCCAGCACGCTCCAGTAAATCTGACCAGCCGTAACATTGTTTTTGCGCGTCATCACGGCGGACGAGAAGCGCTCGTAGTGGCCCAGGTCCAGGTCGGTCTCGGCCCCGTCGTCAGTGACGAAGACCTCGCCGTGCTGAAACGGGTTCATGGTGCCAGGATCGACGTTGAGGTAGGGGTCCAGTTTCATCAGCGTGACCCGGAGCCCGCGAGACTCCATAATCGCCGCGATGGAGGACGCACTGATGCCCTTGCCGATCGAAGAAACAACGCCGCCTGTCACGAAGATGAACTTGGTCTGCCGCCGTCTGGGGGCCATGGTGACTCCGTTTGAGTTGGAAATGACCGTGGCCTGACGCATTGTGTCGGCCGCCCTATCCTAGAACCCTGCCATCCGGATTGTCAACGACCAGGGGCGGCGACGACGGGATTGACCAACACCCCCAGCCTGTCGATGGTGATGCGAACGACATTACCGGGCGTGAGGAAAACCGGTGGATCGGAAAACAGACCGACGCCGGCCGGGGTCCCTGTGACCAGGATGTCCCCCGGAAGCAGCGTGAATGCCTGGGAAACGGCCGAAACCAATTCGTCGATCTGGAAAACCATGTCGACGGTAGACGAGTCCTGGCGAAGGACGTCGTCGACCCAGGTGCGGATCCGCAGATCCTGTGGGTCGTCGATTTCGTCGGTAGTCACCAGCACGGGCCCCATGGGGCAGAAGCCATCCAGACCCTTGGCACGCGTCCACTGGCGATCCCGGCGCTGGAGGTCTCGCGCTGTGACGTCGTTTGCCACCGTGTAGCCGAAGCAGTGATCCAGCGCAAAACCGGGCGGGATGTTGCGTCCACCCCGACCGATCACCACTGCCAATTCACCCTCGAAGTCAATCTTGCCGGTTACGGGCCACGCCGGGATCGGCGCTAGGTGCCCAGACAACGCCGACACTGGTTTCGCAAAAAACATCGGTTGCTTTGGCGGTTCAATACCCTGCTCTGCGCAGTGGGACCGGTAGTTCAGGCCAACGGCCAGGATCTGGCGGGCGTCAGGCACCGGGGGCAGGAAGCAGACCGTCGAAGGGTCGATGCACGGCACGCCGGCAAGGGGGGCTTCGACTGCCCGAGCCGCCAAGCGCGCAAGGTCGGCGTCGCCGTTGGTCCAGGCGATGACCAGCGCCCGGCCCCAGGGAACCGCCCGACCGGCCATGGCCTCCAAATCGACTAAGCCATCGGACCTCTCAACCACCGTGACGGGGCGACGGTCGCGTTCGATCGTGGCGAATCGCATGGAACCTCCAACTCCGGGGGCAAGACGTCAGCAATACCCCAGGCGAATCTACGACGGCCACCGAACGGATGCAATCAGGATCGCAGCCGTTTCGGTATTGACATCAGCTCGCAGCGTCGGGCGGGCGCAATTCGAATTCCGACTTGACGTAAATCCCGCACGCTCTAGGATTCCCCCATGCGCGTGATCGAAGTCTTCCGATCTATCCAGGGCGAGGGAACACGGGCCGGCGAGCCTTGCGCATTCGTGCGTCTGGCTGGCTGCAACCTGCGCTGCGCCTGGTGCGATACGGAACACGCGAGGGGGGGCGGGACCGAGGTGACCACTGCCGACCTAGCCAATCGGATCGGGGCCATGCGCACCCGACTGGCATGCATCACCGGCGGAGAACCGCTGATCCAGGCCGACACGCCATTGCTGGTCTCGCGACTACTGGACGCAGGACACGACGTCCAGGTGATGACCAACGGATCGCTGTCTTTGGCGGAACTGGACCCGCGAGCCACCCGCGTCATCGACGTCAAGTCGCCCTGGTCGAACGACGCCGTGGTACCGACGGGCCACCCGCTGCCGCCCCTGCCGCCGATCGGGTTCGATTCGGCCAACTTGGACCGACTGACGACGCGCGACGAGGCCAAGTTCGTGGCCCGGGACCGAGCCGAGTTCGATTGGTTTGTCGATTGGAGCGACCGCGTCTTGCTGCACCAACGGGTCGGTACTGTGTCGATCGGTCCAGCCTGGGGTGCCCTGGTACCGGGGACGCTGGCAGACTGGATCCTGGCCTCCGGACGACCGTTCCGCCTGAATGTACAACTGCACAAGCTAATCTGGGGCGCAGACACTCGGCGTTGAGATGGCAACAGGCGTCAGTCGTCGATCGGGAAGCCTGCCGCGCGCATCCGGTCCGCCAGTCCCCCGCCGGAACGGGCCACTGACAGCACCTCCAGATAGCGCGCGACCAGGTCGACTTCGATGTTGACCTGCGCACCGGGCCGCAGCCTTGGCAGCGTCGTGTGGGCCAGCGTGTGCGGGATCACCATGACATCGACAGACACCCCAGTAACCCGATTGATGGTCAGTGACACGCCATCGATCGCGACGGACCCCTTCGGGGCGAGGTAGCGGACCAGTTCAGTCGGCACGTCGAAAGCGACCCGCGACGCAGAGCCAGACGGCGTGACCGACCGCACACGGGCAACCCCGTCCACATGTCCAGCAACCATGTGGCCACCAAAGCGGCCGTCGGCGGGCATCGCCCTTTCCAAGTTGACGGCGTCCCCGGCCCGCAACTCGCCAATCGTCGTAGATGCTAGTGTCTCGGACGACGCAAAGGTCGAGAAGCCGTCAGGTAGGACCGCCTCGACGGTCAGGCAGGCCCCGGACAATGCGATGCTTTCACCCACCGACAATGGTTCCCGCACGAACGCCGCGCGCACTGCCAGGGCAAAGCCGCCGCGATCCGCGCCCACACGCACGATCGTGCCGGTCGTTTCGATCAAGCCCGTAAACACCGCGCACCCCCGTCGGACAGAATGTTGCGAATGGCAGTATAGCAGGAACGGCGGTCCGGTCAGGGGGCGGGGGCGTTCCTAGGCAGCGGTTCCAGCTCCACGCGGACGTCGGGGCCTGACCGGCCAACCCGAACGACCCGGAAGCCCAGGGCCTCGTCCAACCGTATGCGCCCCAGGTCGGCGACCAGCGGTCTAGCCGCCGGGTCACCCAACAGTAGCGGCGCCCAGAACAGCACGATCCGGTCGACTTGCCCGGCGCGCAGCAATGCTGCACCCAGCCCGGCACCGCCTTCACACAACACAGACGTAACGCCGCGCCGCCCCAGGGCAGCTACCAGGGCAGCAACATCAACGCCACCTGGCACCGCGGGAATCGGCATCAGTTCGATGCCACGCGCTGCCAGGGAAGCCGATTCGGGGGTCGGCTCGCCCAAAGGGATCGCGACAGCGACCGGCCCACGATCCAGCGACGAGAAAAGGCGAGCGTCCGCCGGTAACGGACCAACCCCCGCTGCAACGACGCGCAGCGGCGGCCGGCCAATGGGCACGCCGACGGGCAGCAGCATCGGGTCGTCCAAGCGCAACGTGCCTCCCCCGACCAGCACCGCGTCCGTTGCGGCACGCATCCGGTGGACAGCCCGTCGGGAAGCTGTGGACGAAATCCACCGGGCATTCCCATCGCGGTCCGCGGTTCGACCGTCCATCGTCGCCGCCATCTTCAGCGTTACATGGGGCCGTT
>CAZHDQ010000331.1:0-4229 GCA_964531595.1 uncultured Anaeromyxobacteraceae bacterium | reverse complement strand
TGGCCCGACCGAAAAAGGGACCCCGTGAGATCGAGCAAACGCGCCGACACATTCTGGATGCGGCGGCACGGGTCTTTGCACGCCGGGGTCTGGCCGGTTCATCGATGCAGGACATCGCGGCCGAGGCCGGTTACAGCGCCCCGACGTTGTACAACTATTTCAAGGGAAAGCAGGCGATCGTGGACTCGCTCGTCGCCTTGTTGCAGCAGGACGCAGGCGGCTTTTTCGATGCCCCGTTTCCCAGCAGAATGGACCTGCGCCAGCGGCTGGAACTGCTGATGATGAAGCAGGCGGCTTGGGTGGACGCGAACCGCGAGCCTTTCGTGTTTTTTTCAAGTCGCGAGGGAATGGACGCGGCGGGCGACGCGAATTCGGCCATTACTCCGCCGCCCTACGTGGCCCAGTTCGCCGACTGGCTGACGCGGTGTACGACCCCAGAAGAACGTCACGGCCGAACGCCGGAAGGTACGGCGTACCTATTGTGGGGTTTGCAGCACACGATGTTCATCCAATGGCTGGCGGAAGGTACCCCGGACGACCTGGTGTCCCGGGTTCCCGACCTGGTGTCCTTCTTCCTTCACGGCCTGACTGGCCCCTCTCATGCGGAGGTTGGCAGATGATGATTCGATCCGGATTCGTGACGATGGCCGTGGGCCTGGCAATGGCCGCACTTCCCGGCGCCCCGGCTCGGGCAGACGACATCGTGATCCGCCTGAATTGGGTCGCAGGCGGCCTGACGGAAGCGGCCGTGGTCGCGCGCATGCTGGAAGTATCACCTCGAATGCGTGGCGCCGAATCAGCCCGCGCACAGGCGGCTCGCAGCGCAAAACTGAGGGCAGCGGACTTCGTGCCCCGAATCGACCTGCGGGCCAGTTACACCCGGTTGTCCTACGTGAATCAGCCTTCATTCGACTTCGGCGGCACCGTGATCGACAACCCCTTCCCCCAGTTGCTGAATCAATACGGCGTGCGCGCCAGCATCAGTGTCCCGATCACAGATTACTTCCTGGCCATTCTGCCAGGCTACCGGGCTGCGGGCGTTTCCGCCGAACTGGCGCGATACCAGTCCGAAGCCCAGCGTGTGGTCGATGCCCTGCGCGCCCGCGAAACATTCCTGGGGTTGGCCCGCGTGGAGGCCGCCGCGCATGTCGCCGAGGAGGCGGTCAGCCTGCTGAAAGCCCACATCGACGAACTGGAAGCACTGTTCGCGGCAGCACAGGTCACCAAGGCCGACGTCATGCAGGCACGCGCCCAGCTCGCGGAAGCAGAAGTCGGGCGCGACCGGCTGAACGGGGCCGTGGATGTCACTCGTGCATCGCTGCGCGAAATCCTGCACCTGGACGAATCATCGCCCATCGAGATTGGTGAAAACCTCGATGCCCGCGATCCCGTTCCGATTCCCGACGTCGCCGAACTGCGAACACAAGCGATGACCGAACGGGCCGAGGTACAAGGCCTGAAGCGCTTGGCCGCGCTGCATCGGCACCAGGAACTGGCGGCCCAAGGCGGTCGCTGGCCGCGGTTGGCCGTGGTGGCGGGTCTGGATTATGCGAATCCGAACGCCCGATCCCTGCTGCAGGAAGACGAGTTTTCGGCCAGTTGGGACATGGCGGTGGTCCTGAACTGGTCGCCAAACGACGTGATCACCGGCGGCATCCGGGCCAGCGAGGCAGCGGTCGAGGCACAGCGGGCGCTCGCCGATCTGGATGACCTGCGGGAACGCATCGCGATCCAGGTCACGCAGGCAGTCAGCGACCTACGCGTCGCCACAAGCTCGATCCGGTCAGCCCAGGAAGGTGTATTCGCCGCCCGGGAGGCATGGCGGGTGCAGCGCGACCTGCTGGCCGCCGGGGAATCGACCCCGAATGACGTGCTGGACGCGGAAGTCGCATTGCGCCGCGCACAGCTTTCCCTGATCGACGCGCGCATCGATGTCCGCGTCGCCCTGGCACGAATCGAATACGCCGGCGGTCGGGCTTCCCACCCGTGACCGTTTCGGAGGCTTGGCCCATGAGGATTTCACATGTGGCGGGAGGCCAATCGTGACAACACACACCGAGCCCGGCGAAGGCGGCGACCGCGTGGTGCTGCTGGCCGACAACATCACCAAGACGTACCGGATGGGCGAGGTCGACGTCCACGCGCTTCGGGGCGTCACCGTCGCATTTCAGGCCGGCGAACTGATGGTGCTGCTGGGGGCCTCGGGCAGCGGAAAATCCACGTTGCTGAACATCATCGGCGGGCTGGACGTACCTACATCCGGCCGCGTGACCTATCACGGCGAGGATCTGACCGATGCCGACGATCGGAGGCTGACCCAATACCGCCGCGATCACGTCGGGTTCGTGTTCCAGTTCTACAACCTGATTCCCAGTCTGACCGCGCTGGAAAACGTCGCCCTGGTGACGGAAATTGCACCCGACCCCATGACGCCCGAGGAGGCGCTGGAAGTCGTCGGGCTGGCACCACGAATGGACCATTTTCCGGCGCAACTTTCCGGCGGAGAACAGCAGCGGGTGGCCATCGCCCGGGCCATCGCGAAGCGGCCGGAACTGCTGCTGTGCGACGAGCCGACCGGGGCGCTGGACTTTGCAACCGGCGTGCGTGTGCTGGAGGTCATCGACACCATCAACCGGGAACTGGGAACGACCACAGCCCTCATCACCCACAACGCCCCGATTGCGGCGATGGCACGCCGGGTCGTGACCTTGAGTGACGGGCTGATCCAAAGCGACGTGCGCAACGAACACGTCATTCCGGCATCGGAGATCCGATGGTAGCCGCACTGGACCGCAAACTGATCCGGGACATCGGGCGGCTGCGCGGGCAGGTCGTCACGATCTGCCTGGTCGTGGCCGCAGGTATCGCGGGTTTCATCGCGATGCAGACCGCCTACCGCACGCTGCTGGTGTCGAAGGATACGTACTACCAGGCCTACCGGTTCGGGGATGTGTTCGCGTCCGCGCGGCGCGTGCCCAACCAGGTCGCACAACGGATCCGGTCCGTTCCCGGTGTTGCGCTGGCCTATCCCCGAATCGTCGAAGGCATCCGCATCCCGCTGGACGGCGGCAACCACGCGGCCAGCGGTCAGATCGTTTCGCTGCCGGACCACGGGGAACCCCTGCTCAACGGCATCCACCTTCGGGAAGGACGGATGCCCGACCCGACACGAACCGACGAAGCGCTGTTGCTGGAGCATTTTGCGGAGGTCAACGGCATCCAGGCCGGGGACAAGATGCCCGCCGTGATCAACGGAACCCTTCGCCAGGTGTGGATCACCGGACTGGCCATGAGCCCCGAATACGTGCTGGCCATGGGCGGTGACGTGTTCAGTTACGTACCTGGATCGTATGCCGTTTTGTGGATGAACCAGGCCGCGATGGCACCTGCGTTCCAGATGGACGGCGCGTTCAACGACGTGGTGATCCAGACCCAGCCGGGGGCATCGGAAGCGGCGGTCATCCAGCAGGTCGACGACATCTTGGCACCCTACGGCGGGTTCGGAGCCTACGGTCGCGACAAGCATGTATCGGACCATTTCGTGGTCAGCGAACTGGACGGGCTGAAGGTGACGGTGACCATCATCCCCCTGATCTTCCTGGCCGTCGCAGCGTTCCTGGTCAACGTGGTTCTGGGTCGGTTGGTCGACTTGCAACGCGGACAGATCGCAACGCTGAAGGCGGTGGGATACGGAAACCTTGCGGTCGGCCTCCACTACCTGAAACTGGTCGCCACGATCGTGCTTCTGGGGTCGGTGCTTGGCATCGTCGTCGGTGCTTTCCTGGGGGATGCGCTGCTGGGGATGTACACCCCATACTTCCGGTTCCCCAGTTTCAAGGCACAGTTCGACCCGACCGTGTTCGCGACGGCCGTTTTCATCAGCCTGTTCGCCGCGGTCGTGGGCGCCCTGTTGTCGGTGCGTCGAATCGTCGTGATGCCCCCGGCAGAAGCCATGCGGCCCCCGACGCCACCGATGTACCAGACGACCACGTTCGACCGGTTTACAGGCTGGTTCCTGGGACCGCTGGGCCGGATGGTGGCGCGGGAAATGCGCCGTCAACCCTTGCGCCTGCTGGTGTCGGTGACCGGGATCTCCATGGCCGTGGCAATCATGATCATCGGCCAGTTCGCATCCGATTCCATGGCCCACATGCTGCAAATGCAGTTCGGGCGGGCCATGGGGGAGGATCTGACCGTTGGCTTGTTGGACCCGGTCGACGCCCGGGTCG
>CAZHDQ010000330.1:0-4240 GCA_964531595.1 uncultured Anaeromyxobacteraceae bacterium | reverse complement strand
TTGACCAAATGAGCAGCGCCAGCACAGAGGAGGCGTAGTATGGACGAGCGCACGGCTTCGCCCGGCTGCGTTGCCCGGACTGCGGCTTCGAACGGTTGGTGGCGTTGGGCTACCGTCCATACTGCACCTCTGTTCCACCAACTGGGATCCGAGTGGGTCGCTCACCCGACACTACATCGGGATCTTCATACATGTACCGGCCACCGGCGTCCAGAGGTTCGGCACGGAATCCGAGCGTCCCCTTGATGCGCCGCCTCTTGACGGTCTTATTATCGATGCCCAGGCGAGCCGCCACCTCGTCGAGTGTCAGCAGACCGGCGTCATGCAGCCGCGCTTCCCGGCTCTTGATGCCGTAAGCCTTGCACAGGTACGCGATGATGCGGACGTCGAAGGGCTGGCCGCAGCCGGATTCGAAACCTCGCGCGTTGAGGGCTTCCGCGACTTTGACGGGAGTGTGGTCGTCGAGCAGGCGATCAAGTTCTTCGACTACGTTAGCCGAGGTCCGGTGCCGCTGGGCCCAGCCCGTAGGCCGGGGGATAGTCAAGGTCCGGGTCACCCCGCCCTTGAAGCGGACGTGCGCGGTTAGCACATCGTCGTACGTGAGCGTTGCGTCCTCGACCAGGAGACGCACCATGCGCTTGCGCTCCCGGTCCGGGGTCTGCGGGTCTCGCCACAGTCGGGGGAAGTCGGTGGCGAGCGAGAGGATCTTCGTCCTCTGCTCGTTGCTCACGGCCACCCGATCCGCCTGGCGCTGACGCTCATAGTCCTGCTGTGCCTCGGCCAATGCACGCAACTTGTCGTTCCAGTTCGCCTCCAGCGAGTCGGCCACCAGTCGGTTCTCGGGATCGACCGTCATGTAGCGCCGGCGTGCCAGTTCCGTCTCGTACCGAGCACGCTCCACCTGCCGATGGCGCAGGCGGTCCGCTTCGTCGATGCGCGCCTGGCTCTCCTTTTGTACACTCAGTGCCACTTCGATGGTGACTGGGGTTACTGCTTCGAGGAGCATCTCGCCCACGGCCGCATCAATGCCGGCACCAGGGATGCTCTGGCAGCAGGATCCGGCCTCCCTGGAGCGCAGTCGGCCACACTCGTAGATCGGGACGCGCCGGGAGTCGACCCGGACCCGGTAACGTACCGTCATTCCGGCCCCGCATCGGCCGCAAATGAGCAGTCCCTGCAGTAATGCCGGTCCCTCCCGGGGTGGGCCTCTGTGGTCAGCACCGGTGGCGTTCGCGTTGTCCCGAAGACGCCGCTGGTTCTCCTCGTATTCCTCCCAGGAGATATAGCCTTCGTGAGCCCCGGGCAGCAGCGCGATCCAGCGATCCCTCGTGCGGCGCTCCTGCACCCGACTACCGTCGATCCTCTGCCGCTGGCGGGTCCGGCCGAAGCAGAAAGCCCCGGCATACCGAGGGTTGCGCAGGAGCGACAGTGCGCGGCCGTACGTCAACCAACCCCACACCAGCGCGCCCTGGTCCGGACCGCTGCGCAGCCGCCGCGGGAACGACAGTCCCTCATCCCGCAAGCGGTGGATGGCCGCGTAAGCCGAGCCCGTCTGGCGGAAACTCTGAAAGAAGAATCGGATGGTCTCCTGCACCTGCCTGTCCGAGTCAAACACTACCTTGTCTCGGCCATCGTAGATCAGGCCAACGGGAAGAGGGACCTTCAATTCCCCCTTGCGCGCCTTGTTCACCAAGCCGCCCTGCAGACGGGCCCGGATGACGTGCAATTCCGCCTCCGACATCGCCCCCTTCATTCCCAACAACATCCGGTCGTTGAACTGCGTCGGATCGTAGACGCCATCCTCATCGAGGATCAGCGTTTCCGTCAAGGCACAGATCTGCAAAAGGCGATACCAGTCCGCGTTGTTGCGCGCCAATCGTGAGACCTCCAGTCCCATCACGATGCCGGCCAGGCCCATCCCTACCTCGGCCACGAGCTGCTGGAAACCCTTCCGACCCTCCGTTGATGCACCCGAATGGCCCTGGTCCCCGTCGATGACGATGACCTGCTCGGCCGCCCATCCCAGGGCGATTGCCCGCCGCCGCAAATCGTACTGGCGCTCGGTGCTCTCCGTGTTCTCCCGCATCTGGCGCAGCGTTGATTGGCGAACGTACAGATATGCGCTTCGCCCCAGATGTTCCGGTGACACCTTCTCGTGGGCTGCTTGGGACATACACTACCTCCCATCGTGTGCCAGGACCATGGCAACCAGCACTCTCGTCGCTTCGCGATACATCATCGAGGGCAGGAGCACTCCTTCCGGCTCGCGGTGCCCCGGAACATCGTCGGCGAGGCTCCCCGAGGCGGCTGGCCAGGAAGCGGACCGCCAGACCGCCTTTCCTGACACGAGTGCCGAGCACGCAGACATCCAGGCTGCCAGGCCGCGATGCACCAACAACGCCCGCCCGTATCCAGGCTCCGCTCCTGCATCGTGATGTCCCGTTGCGGACTCCGCTCGGAGCGCATCGTACGCCTCGATGAGTCGGCCTCCGGACAGTTCCTCCCGTGGTGCCTCCCCGCCGCTCAATGCGTTTTTTTTTCTCCGCGGTCCAACGCCCGCTCGATACTCCGCGGGTGTACCTTCAAGTCAAACCGCTCCAGCACACGATGCGCCAACTCCACGTAACCGAGCGACGGCTCCTGTTGGCGGACCTCGGCCAGATACTCCAGCACACCGCGCGTGAGTTTGTGACCCCCGCGAGGACCTCGGCGCCTGGACACAAGACCGGGCAGACCCTCTTGCTTGAATGCCCGCAACGCCTGGTAGAACGTCACCCGGGAGAAGCCGAAGAGGGCCGCCGCTACGCTTGCCTTCTTCCGGTCCACGCGAACCCGGCGCAGCATCTCGTACTTGACCTGCACGAGGTCCTCTGGGTCGAAAAACTCGCTGTCCTTAAACAGTGGGTCCGCCACCTCCTGCGGCCGAGGATTGAGCACCCCCATCCCTTTGAGGACATCGCGCTTCGAGGAGGGCGTCGGGTCGTTAATCATCGGGTACTCCAGAGTTAGGGTCGCCTGGAACAGTAAAGCTATTTATGTCAGCATTAGGCGGGATGTCAAGCCCAAAATGTAATCTACTCAGCAGCCCAAGCGCCGCACAAGAGCTAATTGGCATCCAGATTGCACCATTTCTTCTCCAGTATTTCGGCGTTATTACCTTTACACTGGCGGCGTGATTCCCTTTACAAACCGACGCTGCCGCACCCCCGTTTCCAACCTCGGCGCTCATCGCTTCAACCCGGCTATCAGCTCGACCAACCGCAGCAACTCGTCGACCCGGAAGTGCGATCGGCCAGCGGAGATCTCCAGGAACGGATCCGACCCGCCCGCATCGGTCCACCGCGCCCGGACTGCCTTTAGCCGCCCCTCGACATCGTAGAAGTAGAGCCAGTCATCCCCCCAACTAGAACGGTAATCGACCACCTCGAACTCTCGTCCGCACAGCGGGTGGAACGGATGCGTGAATCGGAATCGCTGTCCCACCTTGTCGACGAGACGAGCATTTGCTGGATATGTCCTTTTCGTGCAAGGGGCGGCTGTGCCCCTCGTGCTGGGCGCGACGTGCGTCGGACACGGCCGCAGACCTGGTGGATCGTGTGCTGCCCGAGGCCCGGTACCGCCAGTGGGTGCTGACCTTTCCCTGGCAGATGCGCTACCTGCTGGCGACAGACCGGGCGTTTCAGGGGGCGGTCCTGCGCGTCTTCCTGCGGACCGTGGGTTCCTGGATGCGGCTGCGGGCCCGGCGCCTGGGGCTGCGGAGCGGCCAGATCGGCACGGTGACGTTCGTACAGCGGTTTGGCGGAAATTTGAATTTAAATCCTCATTTTCACACGCTAATGCCAGACGGGGTGTTCCTGGAAAACACGGACGCCCCATGCGGGCCCCTGGCCTTCGCGACCCTGCCGCCGCCCACCGATGCCGAGATCGCCGCACTGGGCCTGCGACTGGCGAAGCGGATCGGCGACCTGGCGCTACAACGTTTCCGACAGGCGCAGGACGACCCGCCCTGGCAGGACCCGGAAGACCTGCCGCTGCGCATCACTGTCGCCGAGGCGGTCCGACCGCCGGGTCCAAGGCCGCCACGAGGGCTTCCCTGGGAGACCGCTTCGCCACCCGACGACCAGGGGAGCGGTGCGACGCACGCAAAGGCGCTGTGTACCCGAGTCCAAGGCTTTTCGCTGCACGCCGCCCGCACCGTTGCTGCCGACGACCGGGTTGGTCTGGAGCGCCTGTGCCGTTA
>CAZHDQ010000329.1:0-4250 GCA_964531595.1 uncultured Anaeromyxobacteraceae bacterium | reverse complement strand
GGGTCATCGCCACGGTCGCAGTACTTCATCAGGTCATGCTGGTACCCCGCCGTGTTTGACCGGGCCCGCACCCGCTTCACCTGTGGCGGCAGGTGCGTCAGCGCCTCTATAAAGATCCGAAGTTGTTCGTGGCCCGCCGGGACGTTCCCATCCCGAAATTCCGTGTGCAGCATTAGCCCCTGTTCCGCCCACCAGAAGTTCAGGGGCTGGTAGGCCGGAAAATGCTTGTACCAGTAGAGCGCCGACTTCTTCGTCGCCTCCTTCAGTGTCGCATCCGCATCCACCGTTGCTGTCTCGTCCACGCCCTGAGCGGCCGCAAATGCCACAAGATCCCGGTTCACCAGCGACAGACCATGAAGTGCCGCATTCGGTGCAGGAATGAATGCCTTCGGCGTGTCGGAGGCGTGTCGGAGGCGTTCTTGTCCCTCGTCGTGGAAGCAATTCAGGTAACGGAAGGCCGTCGACGGGGACGGCACCGACCGGCGCTTCTCCTTGCGCCACCGACGCGCCATCTCACGTCGCTTCGGCCGCGGCAGCCCGGTCAGTTTCGCCCGCTGAAGCACTCGACAGAATCCCTCGTCGCCTTCCAACTTTAAGGAACAGCGGTGCATAGGACATTTAAACTGCCAAATCCCCCTGAAACGAAGTATGAGCCGGGGTGCAGGAGCCGTAAAACATCCCTCGTTTGCGGTGCGTCTGCTTGGGTTAGGATGCGCCGGGCGCACGAGTGATGAGCGACGAGCCTTTTCGCAACGGCGACGCGGCCCCGGCCGCAGGAGAGACAGCGAGCATGCGATCTTCAGACGAGTCGCCATGGAGCGCTCCGGGCACCGTCGCGGGCTTCGAGCAGGCGCCGCCGAACGCCGTGCTGATGAGCTTCGCGCAGGAGGAGCTGCAGCGCGCACCGGGCGGCACCGCACTGGACCTCGGCTGCGGCGCCGGCCGCAACGCGGTCCCGCTCGCGCAGCTGGGCTGGAAGGTCGTCGGCATTGACGACTCGCAGCCCATGCTGGACGGCGCGGCCCGTCGCGCGCGCGAAGCCGGCGTGGAAGGCCGGCTCGATCTCATGCTCGCCCCGATGGACCAGGTTCCAGTGCGGGACGGGACATGCGACCTCGTGATTGCGCACGGTATCTGGAACCTCGCGCGCACGGCCGGCGAGTTCCGTCGGGCGCTGGGCGAGGCGACTCGCGTGGTGCGACCGGGCGCGGGGTTGTTCGTGTTCACGTTCTCGCGAAATACGTTCGGGCCGGAGGTAAAGCCCGTACCTGGGGAGCCCTTCGTCTTCACGGAATTCTCCGGGAGCCCGCAGTGCTTCCTTACCAAAGAGCAACTCGTCTCCGAACTGGGTAGTGCGGGGTTCGCGCCGCACGCGGGCGTACCGTTCAGCGAGTACAACCGGCCGCGTTCGGGAACGCCCCGGCTCGGCGGGCTGCCAGTGATCTACGAGGCTGCTTTCCGCCACGGGCGCTGAACACGCAGCACCAGAGGTCGCCTCGACACCGGAGAAGAATCCGTCGCCTGCTGCTGCGCCCCCCGACAGTCCCAAGCGCGTTCACCTGGGATGGGCCCAACTGTTGCGGCGGGTTCTCGACATCGATGCCCTGCAATGTCCCTGGTGCCCGACCCACTGCCCACTGGTCGTCCTGGCCCTCCTGACCGACCCGACGGTCATCAGGCGGATCCTTGAACACCTGATACTGCCAGCCCGCCCACTACCCGTGGCGTCAGTACGGCTTGTCGAGTGGGATACGGAGTTCGATACGACTGGATGTCGCGCCGCAGGTGTGCATGGCAAAGCTGGCGGAGTTCCGGTGAGAACAGTTCGTACGGCTTCCAGCAGTCCGAGTGCACGATGCCGTCGAACATGCCGAGCAGCATGCACAGGGCATCGGTGTTGCGGCGGCGGTCGAAGCGGAACAGTTCGGCTTCCTTGGTCATGCTTGCACCCGTCGGCGGCGAGGCAGACTCCTCGATCGTGAAGCGGTTCGCAGGTGCTTCATCGCGACACGAGGGGCCTTCGTCCTGCTCGGTCCATCCCCTTGGCGCGTTGTTTGCCGCCCAGTCAACGTTTCTGCCTTTGCGCGGTTGCCATGTGCAGTCTCTTGTCTTGATTTGTACACTTACACCGTACAAAATATCTGTTGGCTGTTGTGCATGAGGTCACGATGCGTACGAACGTGGTTCTGGACGAAGCGAAGGTGGCTGTTCTGATGCGACTGACCGGGGCCCGGAGCAAGACCGCCGCCGTAGCGCTGGCCGTGGATGAACAGATTCGTCGCGAGAAGCTGCGGCGCCTGGCCTCGATGCTCGGTAAGGTGGACATCGACGAGGAGGCGATCTCGTCCCTTCGCACGGCAGAGGCTACGAAGCAGAACAGGGTGTTCGGCGAGGAGCATCCCGATGAGCGATAGACCACAGGTACTTCTGGACACTTCGGTCTGGGTCGATGCCTTGCGCGGAAGAACGGCGACCGTCGTCGAGGCAGTTGGCGACTTATTGCGGGGGGATCGAGTCGTCCGCTGCGACGTGGTGGGCGCCGAACTGCGCGTGGGTCTGCGCGACCGCGAGCGCCGCAAGATCCTGGACCTGTTCAACGCGGTGCCCAACGTCCCCGTGGATTCGGCCGACTGGGAGTCAGCGGGCGACCTGAGTGCATCGTTGCGCAAGCGCGGTGTTACCTTGCCGTTGACCGACCTGCTGATCGCGCAAGTCTGCCTTCGGCACCAGTTCGAACTGTTCTCACTGGACGCCCACTTTCAACACATCGGGGGGCTGAAACTACGTCGGGGGTAGCCGACATGGAGACTGCTTCGAGCCATCTGCCCTATTGCGATTCACGGGGTGAAGCGATGATGCTCGGCCTACCGACCACCTGGATGGTAGGCCGAGGTGCGCGGTTCAGGGCGTATCTGCAACGATCGGCGTCGTGCCCGGTTCGTACAGCCGGATTGGCAGTACCCCTACGTACTTTTCGAAGTCCTTGTCTGTTGTGAATATCGCGATTTTCCATTGCTGGGCCACCGCGCAGATCAGGAAGTCGATGGTGGACCCGGCAATACCAGCCTTGCGGCATGAGTTGTGGGCCTGGGCGGCGACCTCGACATCCTGGATCGTCAGGGGTTCATCGTCGAAGTCCCGCAGGCGTTCCCGCAGATGGCTGAAGACTACACCCTCCCGGACGCCCGACAGCAGTTTCTGCCGGATGGGGCCGATCATCACGACTCGGTTATCCGCGATCAGGTCGGCCAGGGCCTAGCGTATACCGGCTGGTCCGGGTTGAGCTCGTCGGGATGTCGTCGAAGAGCCAGCGACCACTCGGATGTGTCGACCGTGCACGCCAGGGATTCGGCGTCGGCTGCGGTTCCCAGGCAGGAAAGGCCGACCTTGCACTGGTCGCCTTCGGAGTGAATATTGAAGATCGGGCACGGGTCGCCAGTGTCGGAATCGCCGGTTTCGACCGGGATGCAGTAGCAGGTTCCGCCCACGTTCATGGGCATGAATGCGCCCTCGCACCGGTCGGCGTCGTTGCCTGAGCGGCCGCAAATGCCACAAGATCCCGGTTCACCAGCGACAGACCATGAAGTGCCGCATTCGGTGCAGGAATGAATGCCTTCGGCGTGTCGGAGGCGTGTCGGAGGCGTTCTTGTCCCTCGTCGTGGAAGCAATTCAGGTAACGGAAGGCCGTCGACGGGGACGGTACCGACCGGCGCTTCTCCTTGCGCCACCGACGCGCCATCTCACGTCGCTTCGACCGCGCCAGCCCGGTCAGTTCCGCCCGCTGAAGCACTCGACAGAAGCATCGTCACCTTCCAACGTCTTCAGGTCGTCCACGCAGTCGCCGCCCGCGATGTTGAGCATCACGAAGGACTTTCCCATCTGCCCGTCGGTCCAGCCCTGGCCGCCATTTCGTGCCACCACGTGCCGGTCGAAAGATTTCCTCAGCCCGCTCACAGCCATCGGGTCCAGATACACCGGCAACCCGGCCAGTGCAGTAAGCCCGCTCGACCCACCCTCAATTTCGTACTGGAAAGGAAGTCTTCCTTGCGGCATGATTGGTTCGCCTCGTTGTTTGAGTCGCCCTTCAACAAGACGAATCATAACCCATTGAAACAAATGGGACAACGAGGCATTTCTCTACCCTCGAAACGCCTCCTTATTGTCCTTGTTTTCCCGGCGACAATCACCAGCGTCCCGCGGGTCCGGTCGGGGTGGCCGGCGCAGCGACCTAGCGTCCCCGCCCGAAGTGG
>CAZHDQ010000328.1:0-4252 GCA_964531595.1 uncultured Anaeromyxobacteraceae bacterium | reverse complement strand
CAAGGACCTGACGCGGGTCATCGGCAGCGAATCCTGGTGCCGGTCGCTGGAATGCGTCGATGGCGTCCATTGCGTGCGCTGCCTACCCAAGACATACAACCTCATGATGGACGTCACGTCTCGTTGCAATCTGGCGTGCCCGATCTGTTGCACGGACGCTACCGGCAAGGGGCCGCCGGACATGTCCATCGAGGAACTGGTCGACCGCCTGCCGCCGCGGAACGGCGGTCTTCGCGATCACCTGCGTCGGCCCAACGTCGTGCTGTTTGGGGGCGAGCCGACGGTCCGTGACGACCTGCCCGAACTGGTTGAGGCCATCGTGGCGCGGGGCTACATCCCACGCCTGGCCACGAACGGGGTTCGCAGCGATGATGCCTTCTTGCGGCGCCTGCGTCGCGCGGGGCTGAAATGGGTGATCCTGCAGTTTGACGGCTTCGACGAGGATGTATCGGTTCGCCTGCGTGGGCGCGCGCTGGCCGCACACAAGCTCGATGCGATTCAGCGGATGGTTGATTTGGGCTTCAAGGTCCAGTTGGGCACGATGCTGGTGGAAGGCTTCAACGACGACCAGATCGACCGCATCGTTCGGTTTGTCGGTGCCCACCCACGCGTGTTCTGGTTCAGTTTCTATCCACACGCCGACCAGGGGCGGATGCTGGTCGATCGGGACGGTACGTCGATGGCGCACGCTTTGCGGTGCATCGAGACGTCGACCGGCGGCCGCGTGCGGGTGCGTGACTTCGTCGAAACCTCGCGCTGGCTGGGGCGGGCATATCGGCTGCTGGGTATGCCGGGCCTGCGGCCAAAACTGAGCACGCTACCGATGGTACTGGTGTTCGAGGGGGACGAATACTACCCCTTGGTCCGCTTGCTGAACCCGGCATTCGCTGCGCGTCACGTGACCCGGGCCGCCCAGTTGTTGGGGGCGCTGCCTCAATTATTGCTGTATCAGGAAAGGTACACGCCGCCGTTCGTCAAGTTCATGGTGGTCGAAAAGTTCCACGCCGCCGAGTCCATCGACTTGGAGGACGCGTCGAACTGTCACATGGCGTTTACGACCGCCCAGGGTTTCGTGCCGTTCGACATCCACAACGTCGTCACCCGAGGCGGGCCAGGCTAGGCCGCCCGAAGGAGCGCGCCCTTGTTTGAATCCATCCAGACGATCAATCGGAAGTTGCCCGGACTGGTCCCGGACCTGCTTCGCCACGCCCCGCTGATCCCCAAGATCGCGGCGAACTATGCAGCGCTGCTGGCCGGCCGTAAGCGGTTGCGAACTGTCGACTTCGCGCTGACTTTCGATTGCCAGTGCAACTGCGAGCATTGCTACGCCCGGCCAATGACGCAGACAATCGAACCGCAGATGACCTTCGACGAGATGCGGTCGGCGATCGACCAGGCGCTGTCGCTGGGTGCGATCACCATCAATTTCGTGGGCGGCGAGCCCATGTGTCATCCCAGGATCGTCGACTTGGTGGCGTCGATTCCCAGCCACCGTGGTGTCCCGGTGATGACAACCAACGGCATCGGACTGACCGAAGACAACGTGCGCCGGTTGGCCGAGGCTGGGCTGGGATACGTTGCGATCAGTATCGACTATGACGATTCCGAGCGGCACGACCGCTTTCGAGGCCGGAAGGGGGTGTACGAGGCTGCGATGGCTGGGGTGACACGGGCGCGGCAGGCCGGAATCGGCGTGATCATCAACACGCTGGTGATACCCGAGAACCTGGGTGACGGGACCGTGGATCGGCTGGTGGGGTTTGCGAAAGGCATCGGTGCCAGGATAACGCTGGGCCTGCCCGCCGCGGTCGGCAACTGGGAATCGAAGGGGGTCGTGACTCTGGCGCCCGATCAGCGGGCTCATCTGGACGAACTGCTCCGACTGGGCCACGTGCGCTGGGACGGGGCGACAAACTACCTGAAGGAAGGCTGCGGCGCTGGTTCCGAAAAACTGAACATCACGGCCTACGGCGACGTGCTCCCGTGCGCGTTGATCCACGTCGGCTTCGGTAACGTGAAGCGTGAGCCGCTGGCCGCGATCTGGAAGCGGATGCTGGCCGAACCGCGTTTTCTGCACATGTCGCCGCGATGCATCGCTGCCGAGGACCGGGTGTTCATCGACGAGGTCATGAGCAAGGTCAACGCCCAATCAGTGCGACCGTTGCCGGCGGAATCCGTGTTCGGCAAGGGAGGGGACCGTTGAGATTCGCATCTCGATGGTCCGAGGTCCGATCGTTCCTGGCCCGCAGTTGGGCTGGCCAAATCCTGCTGGGCGCCGGAAGGGATCGCTCACTGATCGGCGAAGGGGCTCTGATTGGGGCCGCGGCTGTGACCGTGCTGATGGTCGCGGACTTGACCGCGCGAAGCCTGCACATGACCGCGCTGCCTTGGCTGGACCGGGCGATCCCCCTGGTCGCCAACATGGTGCCCAGGGCCATCCTGTGGATTTATGCGGCTTCCCGAGTGGTGGCTCCCTGGGTAGCGGCGGCCGTTCTAGTTGGAATCGCAGCGCTGTTTGCCTGGCCACGAACGCGCCGGGCTGCGGTAGCGTTCGCCGCAGTTTTCATTCGCATCCTCGTGGCCTTTGGATGCGCGGCAGTGCTGGTTCTGGGTTACACCGTGCATTGGTGGGTTGCCCTTGGGTCGATTGCCGCGGCGGTGCCGATGGCGTTCCTGCTGGCACGTCAGGACGGTCTGCACCTGCGTTCGATGGGATTTTTGGCGGCGGGGCTGGCTTGGGCGATGGTGTATCCGCTGGCGTCAGCCGACGACCGGTTCCAACTGGTGCAACCGGTGCCCGAGTACCTGGCCGTGGGGGCGGCCGTCGTGGTTGGTGCCTGGTTTTTGTCAAAGGTCGCGCGGTTCCGGGCGGTTAGGTCCCGTCGCCGCTTACTGGTTCTTTGGGCGTTATCGGCGGTTTCCCTGGGTACCGCCTTGTTCACGTTTACCTTCGGCTGGGAACTTCGGGCGCGTGACCCATCGGCTAATCTTGTAGTTGACGCGGGGGCGTACGATCTGGCAATCGTTGGGGCGCCGCCGCAACTGGTCTGGGCCGACAAGACGGACATCTTCGCGATGACCGGTGCGTACGGCGGGGAGCGACACCGTTACCGGCTGGACTATGGGGTCGCAAATTATCCGCAGCGGATATGGCCATCCGCCTTGGGTGGTTTCTTCGTCCAGGAGCGCGGGGCGCTGTCGTGGTGGCCGTCGCCCCAGCCATACTTGCCGTTGTCGCCAGAGGCTGCCTTCCGATACTCATTGCCGGTGGTCGGGGCGACCGAAATCGCACCATCGCCTTACGGGGTGGTCGAGGACATGGACCGCCGCCGATTGTTCGTGGTTGGCGAGTGGTTTTCGGAATATGCCTTCCTGGATATTGAGACCGGTAAGACGCTGGACGTGGGGCAGTTGCCGGGAGGCACGTGGCCCTACTGGCAGGTGACATTCGATCCGGTGCGTCGAGTCGTGCTGCTGTCCAGTTGCGCCGAAGACGGTGGGGTCCTGGAACTGGACCTGGACACAGGAGGCGTCGTCCGGAAGGCATCGAACCTGTTCGCGTACCGCATCGTGCCGGACCCGGGCGCGGATCGGGCATGGGCGGTGCGTCCGAGTTCGGGCGAACTACTGTCTTTGGACCCAAAGGACTTTCGGATCCGCGATCGGCAGCACCTGGGTTGGGGGCTTCGCGAACTGGAACGCGACCCGAAGACCGGGGATATGTACACATGTACGATGCTGCAAGGCGATGTTTTTCGGGTGGATTCACAAACCGGACAGGTCGAACCGATGGGGCGTTGTGGACGCTTTTGTCGGCATCTGGTCATCGATTCGGATCGGCGGTCTTTGTGGGCCGCGACGCGGGACGGGATCTGCCGCTTCGATCTGCCTTGACGCCGGGTGCTGCCACTTACCAGGAACGTCGCCCCCAGTCGCCGCCGCGGCCGCCCAACATTGCCAAATAGCTCGCCGCGAACCGTGCCACCGGTAGCGCGTTTAGCAGCCACGCTGGATTGTTGCGCAGGATGAACGACGCCAGCCGCGCAGCACCGCCCGCGCGGAAGTAGTAGTGAGCGATCCCCCGGGCGGCCAGCCGTTGGATCTCGTCGGTCGCCAGGCGTGTCTTGGCCGACGCAGGCATTGATTCGGTCATCTCGCTGCCTGCCAGGTTGAGGATTGGGATGAAGGTCAGCAGCGTCGGTTTCACCTCGCAGGCGAAGTCCAGGTTCCGGCGGACGGTCTCTCGGGTGTC
>CAZHDQ010000327.1:0-4258 GCA_964531595.1 uncultured Anaeromyxobacteraceae bacterium | reverse complement strand
GGACTGCTTCCAGGAGGGTGGCTGCGCCTGCGCGCCGGACTGCGACGCGATGTTCGACAGCCTGGATGAGTGCCGTGCGGCCTGCGGTCTGGGCTGCGCGTCCGACGCTGACTGCGCGGCCGGCACGTACTGCGACCAAGTGCTGGATGTGTACAGCAACGTCACGGGCCACTGCGCCAACCTGCCAGAGGGTGCGTGCGTGCGCGACGGGGACTGCGGTGCTGGCGGCCATTGCGTAATCGGGGCCTGCCCGGAGTGCTTCCCCTGCCCGTGTTTCGGCACATGCCACAGCGGACAGGCATGCGCGGCGGGCAAGGACTGCGCCGATTATGAGCATTGTACCAACGGCCAGTGCGCTCTTGCACCAGGTCGCTGCTGGGCCGACACCGACTGCCCAAAAGGCCGGATCTGCGACGGCGCATGGGTCTGCCCACCTGGCGCCATGTGTCTGCTGCCGGACGAACCCGGGTACTGCACTGATCCGGCTCAGAATTGCCAGTCGGACGGGGATTGCCCGGCCCACGAGTACTGTCTGTGGGCATGCGACGGCAGCGCGAACGGCTGCAAGTCCTCATGCGAGTCACTGGCCAGTGACGTGTGTGTCAAGGACGCGGATTGCGAGGCGGGCCAGGCATGCGTCAAGGGCCCATGTCCGATGTGCGCCAACTGCCCGTGCTTTGGGGTCTGCGAGGCGACCAACCGCCGGTGCCCCGTTATCGTGCCTGGCTCGTACGGCTTATGCGCGATGGTCCTGGGTTGGGCCTTCGACGGGAAACGGTGCGCATTGGAAAGCGGCTGTTCGTGCGGCGACGACTGCGATGCGTTCTTCGCCAGCGAGGACGCCTGCGTCAAAGCCTGCGTATGTAAGCCGATCAAGCCCGAATCCCACGGCACCTGCGAAATGGTCCTGGGCTGGATCTTCGACGGGAAGCGATGCGTGGTGGAAAGCGGCTGTTCGTGCGGCGACGACTGCAACGCGATCTTCGAGACCGCCGAGGAATGCGACGCTGCCTGCTTGTAGCCTGTGCCCTACTGCCCTCGCCGTCGCGACACGATCGCGTCGACCAGTTTTTCGGCGTAATCGACCGAGAACATCACCTTGTCCATTTCCAGATGGTCCGGGTCGTCGGTCGGCATGTGGTAGTGCCTCGGGGCGCCAGTGGACGGATCGACACAGGCCAGGCAGATGCCGTCCCAACCCTGGGCCAGCAGCGCCGCGATATCCGAACCGCCAATCGGCACCTCGAACCCCGTAACCTCGGCAAAGTGCGGGTCCGATGCAGTGACCGCACGCGCCGTGTCATCCAGCCATGAAGGAATCGGGGTCCGGCAGACCTCGCCTTCGACCTTCAGGAAGCGCAGGTCGCCGTTTCCCAACCCGTCTAGGCCGACGAACACGGTGCGGTCACGATCCCACAGGTCGGTCATCGCCCGCCCCAGCGCATCGCCGCCGCCCAGGCTGGCCTCTTCGCAGCCCGTCACCACGAACACGTACTCGACATCGGCGGGCTTGCGGGCGGCCAGGCGCCGGGCAAGCACCGGGAGAACCGCCGTGCCGGTCAGGTTGTCGTTGGCACCTGGCACGATCTGGTTTCGGATCACCGTCTGGGCGTTCAGCACCAGGGAAATCATCGACGGGACCGTCAGCAGCCATTCCAGCGGGCGCAGAGGCGCACCCAGTGGTCCCAGGACCAACCGGACCGCGTCACATCCAGCCAGCATGAACTGGGACGCGACCATCATAGCAACGCCGCGCTCCTTCAAGGTCAGCGGACCATCCCCCTTCGGAAGCGTGAACTTGGTCACCGCCGGCTCGAAGGTCCAGCCCGTGAACGCGGCATCGGCATGGCCCATCAGCACGACCCGCAGGGCCGGTTCCCGTACCCCAGTGGCCGGCATCGTCGCCAAGACGTTGAAAGACGGTTTGAACGGAAACACCCGCCGAAGGAAGTAGCCGCGCCGGGTAGAGTCGGCCCAGTAGGACAAGGCGGCCCCCAGATGCATCGCCAGGCCCGCGAGTGGAGCCACCCCCGAAACCGCCGTGCCGGCCGTCGCGACACACGCATGCAACAGCATGTTGGCGTACAGGTTGTCGTTGAACAGGAACGGTTGAGTCCGCACATCCAGGCCCAGTGCGGCCAGTTCGTCACGCATGATCTCGAGGGCGCGGCGTTCGTCTTCAGACGTCGGCTGGCGACGCGGGCACTCGGCCACGATCCGCCGGATCAAACCATCGATGTAGGCATGCTCGGCATCACGGGGCATCGGCGCCAACGGGTCCTTCACTACCACCGGCTTCGCGCGCTTCCCGGAAGGGCGGGCCGCCGGTTTCACGCCGCTTGCGGCCGCTTTCATACCCTTCGCTGGCTTTGCGCCCTTCGTAATCGGCTTCGTCTGGTTTGCCATATCGGCTCCTTGCGGGGTTGAGAAAACGCTACGACAACGCGGCCTGACACGCAAGA
Organism: uncultured Anaeromyxobacteraceae bacterium; assembly: GCA_964531595.1. Taxonomy (GTDB): domain Bacteria; phylum Myxococcota_A; class UBA9042; order DTJE01; family DTJE01; genus DUVQ01. The sequence goes on along the minus strand of CAZHDQ010000327.1, from coordinate 1,796 downwards.
CCGTATGCGACAGACTGTATGCGACGACCGTCGACTTTGACCACCCGGTGGGCCGCCGCTATGATCGCGAACCAGATCGGCCGGTATCCGGGCAGGCAGGTCCGCCATCGGGTCCGCCGCGACCCGCAGACGCGTGAGGCAAGGGATTGATCGGCATCTCCGACAGTTGTCCGGGTGGCGGCCCGCTAGCAATCGAGTCACCCCTGCGCCTGCGCCGCCGCCTGGGCTTTTGGGCCTGCCTGGCCATCATGCTGGGCAACATCGTCGGCGTTGGAATCTTCCTGACGCCGTCCGAGGTGGCTGCCGCATCCCCGAACGTCGCAACCTATCTGGGATTGTGGGTGGTGGGCGGCCTGATGGCGGCCACGGGGGCCCACGTCTTCGCCGAACTGGGCATGTTGTTCCCTGCGGCGGGCGGCGATTATGTGTTCCTGGACAAGGCGTACGGACGATCGGTCGCGCGCGCCTGGGGCTGGCTGGCTGTCTTCGGCAGTTTTCCAGGTTCGCTTGCCGCGCTGTCCGTCGGTATCGTTGGCACCTTGTCCCAAACACCGATGGGCGTCTTCCTTTCCGTTCCGATAGTGACCAGTTCCGTGTTCACGCTGACCGCCGGCGACGTGTTCGGTGTCTGCTGCATCCTGCTGGCCACCGGCGTCAACCTGCTGGGACTGTCCTGGACGTCGTTTCTCCAGATCCTGCTGTCGCTGGTACCGGTGGGCCTGTTCTTCGGGTTCGCCGTCGCGGCCGTCGGGGGCTGGGGGATGCCCTCGGCCGATATTGTTCACCGTGCCGACCCGGGCTGGACGACGGCAGGCATTGCCGCGGCTTGTTGCGCGGTATTTTTCACATATTCGGGCTGGAACGTCCTTACCTACGTCGGCGGCGAGATCCGCGACCCCAGTCGAACGATCCCGCGTGTGATCCTGGTGGGCGTCGTGCTGACGACAACGATTTACGTAGTGCTGAACTGGGCTTTCTTGTCGGCCAGTTCACTGACCGAACTGCGCGGCCAGGCGAACGCCGGAGTCGCGCTGGCCCGTGTGCAACTGGGTGAGCCGGGTGCAGTGGCGTTTTCGATCCTGCTTGCAATGGCCCTTCTGGCCGGCATCAACGCCACGATGATGGCAGGTTCCCGCGTAGCATTCGCGATGGCCGAGGACGGCCTCTTGTGGCGCCGTATCCGGCGACTGGACCCACGCCGAAAGACGCCGGCGACGGCGATCGCGCTCCAGGGCGCGTTGGCGTCACTTCTGGTACTGACGGGCAGTTTTTCGTTCCTGGTGACCTGGACAGGCAGCCTGATGATCCTGCTGTCATGCGTGACGGTATCCACGATCTTCGTGTTTCGCACCCGACGGGGCATGAAGCCGCCGGCCCCGCTGGCCGGGTACCCCTGGACCGCCCTGGTGTTCCTGGCGACCGGGCTTGCGGTGTGGTTGCTGGGCTTGGCCCAGGACTGGAAACTGTTTTTGACCGCCTCGCTGCTGTTCCTGGTCCTGTCTGCCGCACCGGTGCGACGGCAACCGCCGGCACCGCCAGCAAAGTAGGTCTCCGAGCCCCGGAAATCGACCGAAAGACATCGTGCGCGGCGTCCCGGTTGGGCCGCAGTCCGACGCGATTGACCTAGCGACGCAGGGGCGTAGATTTAAGGATAGCAACAGTCCGCATTGACGGGGCATCCGGCCCGGAAGCGGGGGGGGCATTATGGCGTCCGCGGAACGTCTGCAGGAAATTTTCCAGGGCGTGGTCAAGCGGAACCCGGACGAGGCGGAGTTCCTGCAGGCGGTGAAGGAGGT
>CAZHDQ010000326.1:0-4265 GCA_964531595.1 uncultured Anaeromyxobacteraceae bacterium | reverse complement strand
GAAAATCGGGGTGGTCCCCTTCAGCCGGCCGAACGCGAATCCTGCGAGGGGCGGCGTTTGCGTCGGAGTACCACTGAGGCATCGTACGCCACGACGAGGGCAAGGACCAAGAGCACCGCAGCTAGCCCCCCCAGAAGCCAGTTCGGACCCTTGGCAGGGTCGTAGGCCACCAGGAAGCGCCATCCCAGCCAAGCCAGTGCAGCCATGGTCGTCAGCAGCATCACGATGGCCGGGGCCAGGGTGTACCACACGGGGCGTTTCATCCCCACCAGCCAGGCGGACAACACGATCAGCGTCAGGCCAGCCACCAGTTGGTTGGCGGCCGCAAACATCGGCCAAAGTACGTTTTGGCCGCCGGTCACCACCAGCAGGAACGCCGGGACCACCGCCGCCAGCGAGGCCACCCAGCGGTTGCCCAAGATCGGAAAACGCTGTCCAACCATTTCGCCCACCAGGAAGCGAGACAGCCGAACGGTCGTGTCCAGTGTCGTCATTACGAACGCGTTGATCATGGTGATGCCCAGAAACAGCCCGAAAGATGCGCCGACCAGCGGGGCTGTGAACACCCCAAAACCGGTGCCGAACGCGACGATAGCCCCAGCACCTCCAGGCTGCACAACCATCCGATCCAATTCCCCCCAGGACAGCCCGGCCGCGACTGCCAGCAGCGCCAGCACGGCCAAAGCCCCCTCGGTCAGCATCCCGCCGTACCCGATCATCAGCCCGTGTCCCTCGCGAGCCAGTTGCTTCGCCGTGGTACCGCTGGCCACGATGCTGTGGAAGCCCGAAATCGCGCCGCACGCAATCAGGATGAACAACATTGGCCAGACCGGCCCCTGCGCGGTCATCGACGATGTGAAGAAGGCGGCGTCGATAGTCGGATGGCTGATGAACAGGCCCGTGAAGCCCAGGCCCATACCAATAACCAGGATCCAACTGGCGATGTAGTCCCGAGGTTGCAGCAGGAACCAGACCGGCAGCACAGATGCAAGCAGCCCGTATCCCGCCAGCACAACGTGCCAGACAGTCTGCGCCGTTTCCCGCGACCAACCAGCCGACAGCACCATTACCGCCCCGGGAAAATCTGCCGGATCGACCGCGTGCAAGGCGATCGGGAACAGCGTCCCCAGCCACACCAGGCCACCCAGGACACCCAGGGCCGCGATCGTGCCCGGGACCAACCCTACGCCCCGCCGATAGACCAGCGTCCCGAACAGCATCGCCAGCGGGATCAGGCCCAGCGACGCGCCCACGATCTCGGGCTTGTCCAAAAACGACCGTGTCGCAACGTCGATGAACGCCGCAACCACCAAAATCAGCGTCACCAGCACGAAAACCTGAAACAGCACGCGCGACCGGCCACCCACCACGTCCTTCGCGATGTCCGGGATCGACCGCCCGTCGTGGCGCACCGAAACCATCAGCGCCAGGTAGTCGTGGGTCGCACCCATCAGCACGACCCCCAACAGGATCCAGATCAGCGACACGCCCCACCCGAAGAAAGCCACGGCGATGATCGGCCCGACGATCGGTCCCGCGCCCGCAATGGACGAAAAATGGTGGCCGAACAGGACGATAGGGCTGGCCGGCTTGAAGTCACAGTCATCGAAGTGGCTATTGGCCGGGGTCGGGCGGCTGTCGTCAGGCCGGACCAAGCGCCGCCGCAGATGACGGCCGTATACCAGATAGGCAACAACCAGCCAAATGATGGTAAAAGCGCCAATCCACGCACTGTTCATCGCCGCCTCCCGTTGCGGGAAACGCCTGTTTCGGGCGTCTGCCCAAATGGCGGGCAAATAATAGCACGCCGATACCCCGACGCCGCAGAGCATTTGTCATGGAAGAATGCATAAACCCCGACTAAGTCGAATCTGCGCAGATGACATGGGATGAAACAGCATGGGGTGTTGAGATTAGAGTGGGAGCGGTGGATTCGGGGCAAGTCTCCCTGTTCCCGGCCTAAGGGGGATCTGGTACCGTTGCGAACTTCAGGGGGCCGTGAAGGCCTCACCAGCAAAGGAGAACGCCTCGATGAAGCATCCCAGTCGTACCCCTATCCTGGCTTTGGCGCTGGCTTTGGTCCTTGGGGTCCTGGCTGTCCCTGACGCGGCCCACGCCTGCACAAATTTCCTGGTCACGCCCGGCGCTGCGGTCGACGGGTCCACATTCATCACCTATTCCGCCGATTCGCATACACTTTATGGCGACTTGCCTTTGCTGCCTGCGGCCACCCATGCCCCGGGCGATACGGTCGCCGTCAATGACTGGGACTCGGGGCGCTTCCTGGGCCGCATCCCACAGGTACCCGTGACCTACGCGGTCGTAGGCCACATCAACGAGCACCAATTAGCCATCGGTGAAACAACCTTCACCGGACGCAAGGCACTGGTCGACCCCAAGGGCATGATCGACTACGGCAGTCTGATGTTCCTGGGGTTGCAACGCGCCAAAACGGCCCGGGAGGCCATTAAAGTAATGGTTGCGCTGGTCACCGAGCACGGCTACGCCAGTTCGGGCGAATCCTTCAGCATCAGTGACCCGGAAGAGGCATGGATTCTGGAAATGGTCGGCCGTGGCGAGTGGGGCAAAGGCGTGCTGTGGGTGGCCCGCCGCATCCCCGACGGCTACGTATCGGGACACGCGAACGCCGCACGTATCCGGCAGTGCCCGCGCAACGACCGTGACACGCAGTACGCCCCCGATGTCGTCACGTTCGCCCGTGACCGCGGTTGGTTTTCCGGCAAAGACGCCGACTTCAGTTTCGCCGATGTGTACGCCCCGGCGGATTTCGGTGCGCGCCGTTACTGCGATGCCCGCGTCTGGCAGTTTTTTCGCCGCGTGGCACCGTCCCAGCCGATTTCGACCGACTGGATCGACGGCATGCCCGATGCCAAGCCGCTGCCTCTGTGGATCAAGCCCGACCGCAAACTGGGCGCTCGGGACCTGATGGACCTGATGCGCGACCATTTCGAGGGCACGCCCTACGACATGTCCAAAGGCGTCGGCGCCGGCCCCTTCGGCCTACCCTACCGCTGGCGGCCCCTGGAATGGGAAGCGGGGGGCAAGACGTACTTCAACGAGCGGGCCACCGGGACCCAGCAAACCGGCTTCAGTTTTGTCGCCCAATCGCGCGCCTCGCTGCCAGGACCCATCGGCGGCATCCTGTGGTTCGGGGTCGACGACACGGCGCTGACCGTTTACGTACCAATGTACGCGGGCATCCTGGAGGCCCCGCGCGCCTTCGCGGTGGGGACAGCCGATTTCAACACGTTTTCATGGGATTCCGCGTTCTGGGCGTTCAACTGGGTATCCAACTGGGTTTACACACGATACAGCGATATGGTCATCGACGTGCGCGACGTGCAGCAATCGCTGGAAGGCGCCTTCCTGGCAGAGGTGCCCCAGATCGACCGCGCAGCGCTGGACCTGTTCAAGCGATCGCCACGCCAGGCACGCGAGTACCTGACCGCACGCTCCGCGTCTTTCACTTCTACAGTGATGGTCCGCTGGCGCGCACTGGGCCAGGAACTGTTCGTCAAATACATGGACGGAAACGTCCGTGACGCCAATGGCAAAGTCACGCACCCACCTTATCCTGCCCAGTGGTACGACCGAATCAACGCCGAACGCCCAGGCTTTTTCGAAGTGCTAAAGGTCCCTGGGCAGCTCCCAGACGGCGAATGACCTCCGGCCCGATCGTCCACGAATCCCTCTAAAAGGCCCGCAAAGGTGAACCCCGACCAGATCGGGGGATCTGGGGCCACATTCCCGCGTGACGTGCCGGCCGCTTGAGGCTACGATGCGCCCGACCAGAAGGGAGTCACGACATGGCCGAGCCCACCCCTGTCCCGACGAGTGGTTTCCCACGGTCGTTTTGGACCGCCAACGTCACGGAACTGTTCGAACGCGGTGCCTATTACGCCATGGCCAGTTTCGTCGTCATTTACCTGGGCCAGTTGGGCCTGGGCGACTACTGGCCGTCGACGCTGAACGGCCTGCTGTGGACCCTGATCTACTTCCTGCCGATCCTGTCCGGCACAATCGCCGACCAAGTCGGCTTCCGCAAGTCGCTGATCGTGGCGTTCGTGCTCCTGGGGGCAGGCTACCTGCTGATGGGTTGGCCGGTCTGGGGCGGCGGCGCGACGCTGAACGACGTCGTGGTCCCTGAAGTGACCGCCGGCTTCAACGTAGTGGCGCCAATCCTGCTGGGCATCCTGCTGATCGGCGTCGGCGGATCGTTCGTCAAGCCGGGCATCAGCGGGACC
>CAZHDQ010000325.1:0-4265 GCA_964531595.1 uncultured Anaeromyxobacteraceae bacterium | reverse complement strand
TCGAAACGGACGGGTGCAGCACCGGCCTGTTCGCCGAACGCCGCCAGCATGCGCCACAGACCAAGGCCGGCACCGGTAACTCCGATCCCGAAAACGACCCACATTTTCCGGGGCCTTCGCAACAACACAGACAACAGTGCAACGGCGATCCACACTGCGAACCCTTCAGGGCGCGTGAAAGTGGCGAGGGTGCCTGCCAGCAAAACGCCGACCACTGGCCACCAGCGATCACGCGCAGCCATCGCCGCCACGGCCAGGAAGGCGGCCGACTGGACCACCAGCAGGTACATCTGGCGCTCGCAGTCCCCCGAGAATCGGATCGCCAGCGGGTGAATCGCCAACAAGACGGCGGCCGAACCGGCGACGCGGCGAGTGGCTCCGGCCTCGCGCAGGAACAGAAACAGCAGGACCACCGCCAGACTGCCCAGGAACGCCGACATTTCCACCAGCACGGGCACCAGATCGCCAGGATGAATCAGCCGGTCCAGCGCCCAGGCAACCGCGTATGGGGCGGCCCCGTAAACTTCCGCCTTGTCTGCGTGCAGGTTCAGTTGCAGATCGCCGGGCCCCCAGGTCGCCAGGGCCAGCCTCACACCAAGCGCCGCACCCCAGAGCACGGCCAGTTCCCAGCGCACATGGCGCCGCGCCAGCACCAGCGTCACCACGCCCAGCAGCAACCACGCGCCCAAAAACAGCCAAACGCCTGTCCCGGTCGCGAACGGCGGCTCTCCGACGAAGGCCCACATCCCTGGCGGGGCGTCAGCGTCGGCCTGGCGTTGTAATGCAACGGCAAATGCATGCCCACAGGTATCGTCAGGGGTGAATGCCAGTGCGAAGTGGCGAGTGGCCAGACAGCCAGCGCAGCGTACGGACGGATGGACCATTCGGACTTTCGACGTGCCAGCCGCGTGGACCAGGGTGACATCGGCCCCATCGTGTTCCAGGCGGATGCCTTCCACGGCCAGTCCCGCACAGTCCGTTTCAGCAGCGGCGCTGTTGATGGTAGATAGAAACCACGCCTCGTGGCCGCTTTGGAGCACAGGGGTCCCGGACGGCGCACCGCACGCGGCGATGCCCATGCAGGACACGATCGCGAGCATTGACAGCCGGAAGTGGGTCGGCAGGTTCCTCATGCGGTCGCCCCGCGTGGAGTCAACGTGGCGATGGCCCGTGGATCGCGAAGGCGAATCCCGGCCAAGGCGGCGGATTCTGGGATCAGGTGACCGGCTCGCCAGGCGGCAGTTCCCCGTCAAACGTCGCAACAAATACGGTATCCCCAGCACCGCCGGCCAGCACCATGCCCTCGCTGGTGCCGAACTTCATCTCGCGGGGTTTCAGGTTCGCCACGACTATCACGGACCGTCCGATCAACACGGAAGGATCGGGATAGAACTTGCGGATGCCCGCAAACACGTTGCGCAGTCGCCCTTCGCCCAGGTCTACCGACAGCCGCACCAATTTCTTTGCGCCTTCGACCAGACCTGCATCGCGCACGATACCGACCCGCAGGTCCACCTTGGCAAAGTCGTCGATCGTGATTTCTGGTTCCAGTGGCTTGAAATCGTCACGCGCCGGGACTGCGGCCGACGCAATGGCGCTTTCCTGTGCAGCCACAACTGGGTCGGGCTTCGTGGCGATCGGGGCAGGCTTCGTGGCGACCGGGGCTTCTCCCTGTTTCGCCTCGATCCTGGCCCAGGTATCCTTCAATGTAACCGTCCGGTTGAACACAGGCGCGCCGGGACGCGAGTCCGGGTCTACGCAGTAGTAGCCCAACCGTTCGAACTGCACGCGCGTGCCGGCCGGCATATCGGCGACAGCAGGTTCGACCTTGCAACTGGGCAGAACCTCCAACGAATCCGGGTTCAGGTACGCCAGAAAATCCTTGCCGGGCTCGACGTCGTTGGGATTTTCCTTGGTGAACAGTCGATCGTACAGCCGGACCTCGGTATCGACCGCGTGGTCCGCCGAAACCCAGTGCAGCGTGCCCAGCACCTTGCGCCCGTCAGGCGAAGTACCGCCGCGCGATTCGGGGTCCCACGTCCCGTGCAGTTCAACGACCTGTCCGTCTGCGTCCTTGACCACATCCGTACACTTGAACAAACATGCGTAACGCAGCCGAACCTCGCGTCCAGGCGCCAGTCGGAACCATTTCTTCGGCGGGTCCTCGCGAAAATCATCTTGTTCGACGTACAACACCCGGGAAAACGGCACCTTGCGACTTCCGGCTGCCGGGTCCTCCGGATAGTACGGCGCATCCAGCCAATCGACCTGTCCCTCGGGGAAGTTATCGATGACCAGTTTCAGCGGCTTGACCACGCCCATCACGCGCGGTGACGTGGCGTTCAGGTCCTCGCGAACGGTGTGTTCCAGCAAGGCAACTTCCACAATGCTGTCGTTCTTGGCGATGCCGACGCGCCCGACGAAATTGCGGATCGATTCGGGTGAATAGCCGCGGCGCCGCATGCCCACTAGGGTTGGCATCCGGGGGTCGTCCCAGCCGTTGACGTGGCCCTCGTTGACCAACCGCAGCAGGCGCCGCTTGGACAGCACCGTGTACGTGATGTTCAATCGGGCGAACTCGATCTGGCGCGAAGCAAACGCATCGCATTCCCTGATGAACCAGTCGTACACCGGCCGGTGGGCCTCGAATTCCAGCGTACACAGGCTATGCGTGATCTGCTCGATCGCGTCGGACAGCGGGTGCGCAAAGTCGTACATCGGGTAGATGCACCAAGTGTCGCCGGTCCGGTGGTGGTGAGCATGCTTGATCCGGTAAATGACCGGGTCGCGCAGATTCATGTTCTGGCTGTTCAGGTCGATTTTTGCCCGCAAAACGTGGGTACCGTCAGAAAACTCGCCTGCACGCATCCGCCGGAACAAGTCCAGATTCTCGTCGATGGGCCGGTTGCGGTAGGGGCTTTCGACGCCCTTTTTATAGTAGTTGCCGCGGTATTCGCGGATCTCGGCTTCGGAAAGGCTGTCTACGTAGGCCACGCCCTTCTCGACCATCCGTTCCGCAAACGCATACAACTGCTCGAAGTAATCCGAAGCGTAGTGCTTGCCGTCCCACTGGAAGCCCAACCATCGGATGTCTTGCTCGATGGCGTCGACGAACTCGACATCCTCGACGACGGGGTTCGTGTCGTCATAGCGCAGGTTGCAGGTGCCGCCGTACTGTGCGGCGATACCGAAGTCGATGCAAATCGCCTTGGCGTGGCCAATGTGCAGGTATCCGTTGGGTTCGGGCGGGAAACGTGTTGCAATCCGACCGTCGTTCTTGCCGTTGCGCAGGTCCTCCTCGACGATCGCACGGATGAAGTCGCGCCCCTCGGCGTCAACTGGGGTCTCTGACGCATCATTGGCCACCGGGGCGACCTGCCCAACGGCGACCTGCTCAACGGCCTCCTTCCCGCCGTCCCACGAATCCTCGTTTCGTTCCCAATCGCTCATGTACGCCTCGCCGGAAATCAAAGGACTGCCACGAAGCCCGCGATGGCTCCGACGGATGGCAATGTACTGCCGATCGCGCAGGACGGCAACGGGGACGCCAAGCCGGGGACGCCAAGCCGGAAGCCCCCTCTTGGTCGCGACCGACCGCCGTCCGGTGCGCCGAAACCGATGGCTGTCTTCAGCTTCCGTATGGTAAGGTCGGCAACCGGCCGGGTTACCCGGCGCAACCGGGAGGAATGCATGAAGAACCTGCTCGTGACAATGATGATGATGGCGACGTTCATGGCCGCATGTGGCGCGGCCCAAGTGAATGTCCAGGGAGGCGCCGTGGACACCACGCAGGTCCTATCCGGCCCTGACAACCCGTTCTTCGAGGAATGGACGACGCCGTTCGGCATGCCGCCGTTCGACCGGATCCGGGAAGACCACTATCTGCCGGCCATCCGCGCCGGGATCGACGCGCAGCGCGCAGAAATGCGGGCAATCGCCGATGCGGCTGACGCACCGACCTTCGAAAACACGATACTGGCCATGGACGCAACCGGCGACCTGTTGGAAAAGGTTTTGATGGTGTTTTACAACCTGCAGTCGGCGGAAACGACCCCCGGCCTGCAGGCCATCGCACGCGAATCGGCCCCGCTGACTGCCGCGCTAAGCGACGACATATACCTTGATCAAGCGCTGTTCCAGCGAGTTGAAGCCGTATTCGCAGCACGTGACGGGCTGGGCCTGGACCCGGTGCAGGCGCGACTGCTGGACGAGACCCGCAAATCGTTTATCCGAGCAGGCGCGCAACTGGACACTGCGGCCCAGGA
>CAZHDQ010000324.1:0-4282 GCA_964531595.1 uncultured Anaeromyxobacteraceae bacterium | reverse complement strand
CTTCGGGGGCCTGTGGAGTCCAGGATCAAAGTGAGCCAGGGATTCCAACCGGTCGATATACCGGGTCCGGACGTTTTCCTTGTCCTCGTACGTATCGAAGTACAGGCTCGAAACCTTAAGGGTGCGGGACTGCCCGTGGGTCCATTCCTTTTCGCCCGAGTCGAGTCCCTGGCGCCGCTGCTCTTTAAACACGGTCGCTTTCTCGACGGTCACGGTTTCGGGGTTATACAGGAACGTGAAATCCGACCCCGAACCGGCGGCACTTGGGCCCGATGTCCCCTTCTTGAATCCGCTCCAGTCCGAGTCCACGACGTGCAGGAACGCCTTGGCCAGTTCGCCGCCGCCCGTTTTTTGTCCTGGATTACCAGCCATGGGCCCCCCTCCTTTCCTTGTCCCGCTTGAGCCGCCGCAGGATGCGGGTCGCCATCTCCTCGGCCAGACTGTCCAAGTCTACGGTTCCGCCGGTCTCGCCCGACTCGTTTGCGTCGGAGCCCTGTGCCTTCGGGGTTTCCGGCTCGCCAGTTTCCTTAGCCGCAAGTTGCGCAGTCATCGAGACTGCGGCGAGCGAGGTCGAGACCAGCGGCCAGGAATCTCGGTAGACCGGCCCGGCGGCTGCCTGGGGCGACAGTCCGGCGCCCGCTGTGCTTCCACCTGTTGCCGGGAACGTCCATGTAACGCTTGATGGCTGCGGGATGCCGGGCAATGCCTCGGCGTGCCCCGGGGCCGCCGCAGCGGAAAGTATGCGCATTGTCGCGGATGCTGACGCGGGCGTGGCGTCCCGTTCCGTTCGCCGGCCGACCGTTCCGGCGACCGGGAGGTCCGTTCCCCTCGCGCTGTCGCTACCGTACACTGCCGCGGCAAATGCCCGGGGCGGCGAGTCCATCGCCGCCGGGCCGTGCCGCCGACTGACGGACCGCCGGGCATCGGGCCGCAGGCCGGTCGCACGGTCGGCCCCTGTCCTCCGGTCCCCAGGGACCGTTTCCGCGCTGGATCCGCGGGTCGTCGTGAACCGGGTAGCAAACGTAGCCGCGAAGTGGTCTGGTGCCCCTTTTCGAATCGTCGTCGCGTTCGAGAGGCTGCGGGCCGGACCCGGTCCTGGGACTTGGCCAGGCCCCTCGTCGTGTAATGTCAGGAAGGTGTGCGACGTATCGAACCTGGCGTACGTTTCGGGCGTGGCGAACGCACCCCCTTCGCCAGACGCGGCCGTTAGGACTGCCAAACGATGCCCCGGCTGTTCTGAGCCGACCGAAGGCGTTACGAAGGCGCGGCGGTCGGGTCGCCAAATCTCGGTGCCCATCGCAGTACTCGTCAGGGTGCCTGGGCCTTGCGAAATCGTCGCCTCGGGCGTCGCTCGCCGTGGGTCCCACGCCCGGGGCCCCTGAGCTTTCAGGGATCGGCGGCCAACCTGGGCGGCGGTCCAATCGTCTGAGCTCTCGACGACGTCCAGGTGGGGGGCGTGCGGGACTAGCAGCGTCCGGTAGGCCCCTGTCATACTAGTGGATCCGGTCTTACGGCCGGGCCCAATTTCGCCGACGGCCCCAATCTCGCGGTCGGCCCGTTTCTGGGGCTTGGCCGTCGGCCCCGTTTCGGCATTGGCTTGCGCAGCGTGATGCAGTGCAACGGTCTGACCCTCGAAGGCCTGCCTGTCCGCCCGGCGCCGCAGCGTCGGGAGTACCAGGGACCCTTCGCCCAGCGGACGGGCTGCGACGTGTTCGATGCGGTCGACGGATTCCGGAGTACTTCCTGCGCCGGCCGACAGCAGCGCCATCGGTATGTCCGCAGCCCCAGGGAACATCTGTTGCGGTGCCGGCGGGACCGGCTGATAGGGGCGGTCAACCCCTGGGGTACGCGTCGAAACTGCGAAAGTTGGTGTGCCTTCGGGACCGATATGGAGGACGCCGGGGGCTTCTGGTTGCAATCCCGCTGTGGGTGGGGTGAACAGCGACAACGTGACGGACCCCGCTGTGGCGGGCTTGCGCGCGACGAAGACGTGTGCCACCGGGGATTCAACGCGCGCCGCGGACGGCGATGACTGACCGGGCGCCACGGTGGGGGGCGTTACAGCGGATGTCGTTACAGCGGGGGTCGACCGTTCGCGCCGGGCCGAATCTGCCAGCGGTCCAACGACGGCCGGGGTTGCAGCAACGGAAGGAACGCCCTTTGGTCGACTCTTCGGGCGAGTCGAGTCCGTCCGGGTAGCGTCGGACGGTTGCGGCACGATGTTGACTGTCGGGGAGGCCACTACGGTCCGGTAGGTCATCCCTGGCACGTACCGTGGCCGCGCGATCGGCGACACGCGCACGGGCGAAATTCCCATCGGCTTGGCTGCGGCCAAACCTGTGCGAGGCAAATCGGTCCCTGGGAAACCGGTTCCTTCGAACGCGAGAAGCACGCGCTGGAGTAGGGCGTCCGGCAGCAAGGCCCCGCTGGATGCCAAAGCGGCCCGGCCCGGCCCACTTGGACTGATCGAAAGCGGCCTAGTGCCCATAGAGTCGGCCCTCCGGCCGAGTGCTGGGGATCCTTTTTTCATGTGAGAAGGCGTCTGAACCGCAGCGAGGGCGGACTCGGACTCGTGGGGCGCGGACCCTGCATTAGGGGGCGAGCCAGGTCCAGGGGTCCATCCGACCGTGGCGTGGGGGACGAAGCTACGTACAGTCGGTTCGGGCCGCACTGGACGCGGTGTTTCCCTGGCCACCTGTCCTGCGCCCGCCTTGGGGTCGGTCGGGGGAAGGCGGCCAGGGCGGTCCGACGGCGGTTCGAGTCTATCGGAGTCCGTTCGCCCGGTCGGGCTGACGGCAGGGCGGGTGACGCCCAACTTCCCGGATCCACCCGCGTCCGGCAGCCTTGTTTCAGCCTTCGACGACGTCCGCTGGGGATCCGATGTCGCTAAGGCGACAAGCGTGCCCGGTCCCGGCGTGTCTTGCGAGGTCCTGGCGTCCGGCTCCCCAGGTCCCGTTGGCCGCACGACTGCGCGATGAGGACGTGGGTCCGGTGCGCCTTGCGGCTCTTTCGCCGCAGAGGCTTCCGAGGTGCCGGCTTTGGTTAAAGCTGCCTCGGCGATCACCCGGGGCTTCACAGCCGGGGGCGTCAGGACCGGACGCGCCGGTGGACCCGTTCGTGGTGAGCTATCGATAGGGGTGTTCTGACGCGTTCCGGGGCGTCGTCCCCAGGTCTCCCTCGACCCGGCCGCGTCGCTTTTCGCGTCGTCGGACCACGATTCCAGGCGCAACCCAACCGGTTCCGGGGCGTCGGTCGCGAAGTCCCAGGGGGCCGCCTGCTGGCCTTGCCGGACGTCGAAACGACGAAGCAGGGCCTCGAGTCGGGAAACCAGTCCGAACGGTCGTAGCCCGGGAGCCGCGGTCGACCCCAGGCGCCGCAGCAGCCTCCAGGCGGTCGTCCCCACGCTGGCCCCGTTGCGCAGGGTCGGTGGGTCGCGAGGGTCGATCACCCCGAGATGCGCTTCCGACCTGTCGCGGTCATCGTCCATGTCGTCCCCGGCCAACTAGGCGCCCGGGCCTTTGCCTGCGGGCTTGTATTCGAAATAGTCGTACGCGATCTCGATCTCCTCGACCGCGATCGCATTGTCCATCGCGTTGAATGACGGCCCCGTGTAGCGGGTCATGAAGGCCCCGTAAACGTTGTAGCGACCTGTCTCGTTGCCGGCGGCGTCCTGGACCACGACCGATATCGTGGCCCGCTTCATCTTTTTGTCGCCGCCGTCCATGATCGCGTTCATCCAGTCGAATAACTCGCTGGCTGCGGCGAAAAATCCCTTCTTTAGCGTCAGCGGTGAAAACGTGCCCTGACCCACCAGACTGACCTTGTGACGGTAGTTGCCGCCCTCGTAGAACTGCACGGGTTCGGCACGCCACTCCAGTCCCTGGGCCTCGCGGAACTTGGCACACTGTATGCCGTCGATCTCGACGAAGAACGAGAACGGGATGTCCGGGTCGAGCCGATCGCTTTTGCCACCTGCCTTCTGCTCTGCCATCGGCTTCCTCCGGTGCGTCGCCGCGGTGTCAGCCACCCTCGACGGAACCTTGCATTTCCTGGGCCAGCCGCAGGATCAAGAATTCGGCCGGCCGCACCGGGGCCACCCCGACCTCAACGATCAGGTGTCCGGTATTTCGCACCTCGGGCGGGTTCGTTTCATCGTCACATTTTACGTAGAACGCGTCCTCAGGCGTGTCCCCCTGGAACCATCCTTTTTTCCAAAGTTCCATCAAAAAGCCGGTCGTGTTGCGTGCGACGGTTTTCCACAGGGACGGGGTGTTCGGCTCGA
>CAZHDQ010000323.1:0-4291 GCA_964531595.1 uncultured Anaeromyxobacteraceae bacterium | reverse complement strand
TTCGGGACGGCTGCGGATGCGGCCCCCGTTTTGAGGCATCAGGAGGACGTCCATGGCGACTTCCTGCTCATCGGCAACACGTTGGCGCATGACTGTGAACTCGGCGCACCGCTCGTTGGTAGCGTGGGCTCTTGTGGCTCGAATTCGAGCGATTCGGGCACGGATATCATGTGGCGCTCCGACAGCCCGTCAAACGGGCAGGCCGAGGCGAGCACCAGCGTTGCGGTTTCGAACGCGCGTTCGACGGCGGTGCTGACACTCCCTCCGGGCGCCACGGTGACCTATGCCCGCCTACTGTGGTCAGGGCACCGAAGCACCGCGGACACAACGGCGACGATCGAGGTGCCGGCCGCGAGTGCGACGCTGAACGTGACGGCTGACCATTCGTACACCGCCACGGATTCGTCTTCGTGGAGCCGAACCTTCTACCAGTCCACCGTGGATATCACCGCGTTCGTACAGGCCCACGGGTCGGCGGCGTATCGTGTCAGCGGTGTCGATGTGACGAATCCAGTCAACCTTAAAGAGGAGACGCACTTCGCCGGTTGGTCGATGGTGGTGTTCTACGAGGACCTGACTCAACCGCCCCGTAATCTGGCCCTTTTCGAGGGACTGGACCTAGTGACAGCCGGCAACGACGCGACGGCCACGATCAGCGGCTTCCTGGTGCCGTCTGGTGCCGGTTGGGACGCGAAACTCGGCGTCGTGGCGTTCGAGGGGGACAGCGGTTGGACCGGCGATTCGCTCCAGTTCAACGGCACTAAGCTGTCCAACGCCTTGAACCCCGCGAGCAACTTCTTCAACGGGACGCGTTCCTGGCTGGGCAGCGCGGTAACGGTTGCCGGCGATCTGCCGCAGTATTCGGGCGCGGCCAACTCCCTGCCCGGCATGGACCTCGATGTAGTGGACGTCAAGGCCTACATGAACAGCGGCGACACCTCGGCGACGATCAAGGCGACCTCCAACCTGGATGTGTACTCGTTGGCCGCTTTTATCACGTCGATATCGACGCTGAAGCCGGACTTTTCGGCGACCACCGAGACGCTGACCGACCTGAACGGTGGGACCATTGGCATCGGCGATGTGCTGGAATACGTGATTGTGGCCCCGAACGATGGCTCCGACGCGTCGATCAACACCGTGATGACCGATCCATTGCCTCCAGGCGTGGACTTTGTGCCTGGGTCGATCCGGGTCATCAGCGGTCCGAACGCCGGCTACATGACCGATGGAGCGGGGGACGACCAGGGCGAGTACCTGCCCTTGGCGCACACCGTTGTCATTCGGTTGGGTACTGGGGCGGACGCGACGACCGGTGGCCGGTTGGAGATTGGCGAGTCGACGACCGTGTCGTTCCAGGTGGAGTACACCGGGGTGGTCCCCGGGACGATTAGCAACCAGGCGGTCATTACAGCCGAGGGCGAACAGGGGGCACCCAGCGATGACTGGGACTCGGATGGCGACGACTTGGTTCCAGGCGCCCAGCCGACCGACGCGGACCCGGACAGCGATCAGGACGGTGACCCCGACAGCACGGACTGCGCACCGTTGGACCCGACGATCTATCACGGGGCACCGGACGCAAGTTGCAACGGGATCGACAACAACTGCAACGGTGAAACGGACGAGGAATACGTTCCGACGCCGACGACGTGTGGCCTGGGCGTGTGCCTCTCGGCGGGCATGCTTGAGTGCGTGTCGGGGGTGGAAGTGAGTTCCTGCCTACCAGGCATGCCGACTGGTCAAGACGACAACTGCGATGGTGTGGACGACAACTGCAATGGTGAAACGGACGAAGGCTACGCGCCATTGGCCACTACCTGTGGCGTTGGTTACTGCGCATCGACAGGCGTGACTTCTTGCGTGGCCGGCGTGGTCGGTGACTCGTGCGAGGTTGGTTCCCCGCTGAGCCAAGACGACTCGACATGCGATGGCATAGACGACAACTGCAATGGTGAAAAGGACGAGGACTACGTGCCTTACGCCACAACTTGTGGCATGGGCGCATGCGGGTCTGTCGGTGAGATGGTTTGCGAAAACGGCGTCAAGCGTGACACGTGCGCGGCTGGCGGGATGCCTCGCCAAGCCGCCGCGGCGTGCGACGGCGTTGACGGTGACTGCGATCTTGGCGCGGACGAGGG
This sequence comes from uncultured Anaeromyxobacteraceae bacterium, assembly GCA_964531595.1. Classification (GTDB taxonomy): domain Bacteria; phylum Myxococcota_A; class UBA9042; order DTJE01; family DTJE01; genus DUVQ01. The sequence continues at coordinate 2,150 of CAZHDQ010000323.1, read as the reverse complement.
CCGTGCAAATCCCCTGGCGCTGGAAGTTACGACCTGCGGCGTGGGCTACTGCGCATCGACGGGTGAGCTTACGTGCGTGGAGGGCGTACCTCATGATTCGTGCGTGCCGGGTTCTCCGCTGAGCGAAGACGACACGACCTGCGACGGCGTGGACGACAACTGCAACGGTGAAACGGACGAGGGCTACGCTCCTCTGGGCACGACCTGCGGCGTGGGCTACTGCGCATCGACGGGCGTGACTTCTTGCGTGGCTGGCGTGGTCGGTGATTCGTGCGCGGCGGGTTCTCCGTTGAGCGAAGACGACGCGACTTGCGACGGCGTGGACGACAACTGCAATGGTGAAACGGACGAAGGCTTCGTGTCCTACGAAACGACCTGCGGCGAAGGTGCATGCGCGGCCTCCGGCCAGATGGTGTGCGAAAACGGCGCTATGCATGACACGTGCGCACCGGGCAATCCGGGTCAGTCGGACGACAACTGCGACGGCATCGACAACAACTGCGACGGCAACACGGACGAAGGCTTTGTACCGTACGCGACTGAATGCGGCATCGGCGCATGCGCAACCGAAGGTCTGATGACATGCGTGGCCGGCGAAGAAATCGATTCCTGTGTTGCGGGCGAACCTGCGGCGACGGACGACAACTGCGACGGCATTGACGACAACTGCGATGGGTACGCGGACGAGGGTTACGAGTCCGTGGAGACCTTCTGCGGCACCGGAGCGTGTGCGGCGACTGGCTGGACTGTCTGCACGAGCGATATCGAGGAGAAGAAGATTCCGGTGGTCTTGCGTGAGTCGATGATCGAGGACTCGTGCATCCCGGGGAATCCGCTGAGCGAGGATGACGCGACGTGCGACGGCGTGGACGACAACTGCAATGGTGAAACGGACGAGGACTACGTTTCCTACGCGACTGAATGCGGCATTGGCGCATGCGCAACCGAAGGTCTGATGACATGCGTGAACGGCGAAGAAGTTGATTCGTGCGTGGCTGACGAGCCTGCAGCGACGGACGACAACTGCGACGGTGTTGACGACAACTGCGACGGGTACGCGGACGAAGGGTACGCCCCCGAAACAACGTACTGCGGCGTGGGTGCGTGTGGCTCGACGGGCATGACCTCGTGCGAGCAAGGTGCCATCTTGGATTCTTGCCAGGCTGGCAATCCTCTGAGTGAGGTCGACGAGACGTGCGACGGCATAGACGACAACTGTGACGGGTACGTCGACGAAGGGTACATCCCAGTGGCGATAGAGTGCGGTGTGGGTGCGTGCGCTTCGACGGGCATGACCTCGTGCGTCGAGGGCGTGATCGCCAATTCGTGCCAGGCTCGCGAGCCGGCGGCATCGGACGCGACATGCGACGGTATCGACGACGACTGCAATGGCCAGACGGACGAGGACTTCGTACCGTACGAAACGGAATGTGGAGTGGGTGAGTGCGTTTCGACTGGCATGATGATATGCGTCGAGGGCTTTGCTGTGGACAGTTGCGAGCCTTTGGAGGCGCAGGTCGAGATCTGCGACGGCTTGGACAACAACTGCGATGGCGAAACTGACGAAGGTTTCCTGGACACTGACGGCGATGGTATTGCGGACTGTGTGGACTGCGACATCGACGGCGACGGAATCTTCAACGAGAACCCAGGCTGCGATACTCCAGAGACCCCAGACAACTGCCCGTTGGTACACAACGCGAACCAGGCTGACTTCGACCGCGACGGCATTGGCGATGCGTGCGAGGACGACTACGACGGGGACGGTATCCCGGACGATGAAGACAACTGCCCCAAGGTTTACAACCCGGACCAGGAGGACTTCGACGACGACGGTATCGGTGACGCGTGTGACTGCGACATTGATGGCGACGGGGTGCTCAATGACAACCCCGGGTGTGAGATTCCCGAAGTCGAGAATCTGGACAACTGCACTTACGAGCCAAACCCAGACCAGGAGGACCTAAACTCGAACGGCGTGGGCGATGCGTGTGAGGGCATCGCCCCCCGCCTGACGGGTGGTTGTTCTTCTGGCGGGACCTCGACCGGCGAGGGCTGGGCGGTACCGCTGGCACTTATGGCGTTGCTTGGGCTAATGCGCCTTTTTCGTCGGCGCTCGACGGCGGCGGCCGGTTTGCTGGCCGTTGTTC
>CAZHDQ010000322.1:0-4298 GCA_964531595.1 uncultured Anaeromyxobacteraceae bacterium | reverse complement strand
CGCCAGGCTCAACCTTACCCCCCGGAAACTCCCAGTACAAGGGGAAGACGGCACCCGGTAACCGTTGGGTGATCAGGACTCGCCCGTCCTCGCGTTCAACGACGGCTGCAACCACGTTCATCACTTTGCGGGGGTCCAATCGTCCCTCCTAGATCAGGAGCAACGCACGATACGACGTGAAAGGGTCGAAATCAAGCAGCGAGGCAAGGGGCGGTGGAAGGAAGCAAGCCGATTCGCGCGCAGGCATAGCACCGCTACGTCGAGGGCGAGTCGGTCAAGATGACGCCGCGATGGCCCCTGGATCGCGAAGGCGAATCCTGGCCAAGGCCAGGGCCCAGGCCATGAGTTTTGAAAATGGATTGGCTTACGAAACGCTGGTGTCCCAATCGGAACACTAGCCTCCGAGGGTCGGGTTGAAGTCCAGGACCATCGCTTCCATCCGTTCCCAGATGTCGGATACGTCGTTGGCGTAGATGACCAAGTCGCGCTTGCGTCCGGAAAGGTCCTTGATGTGCCGCTTCAGTAGCGCCTCGCGCCGGAAGCCCAACCGTTCAAAGCCCTTGCGGGCACCGGTCCGATTGCTGGCGACCTCGGCGACCAGTTTTTCAACCCCGGCGTTGATGGCCGCTTTCACCAAAAGACGCACCGCCAAGAGCCCAAGACCGTTGCGCTGCAGCGGCCGCGCGATGACGACGCGGATCTCGCCAACGTGCCGCATCCAGCCGTAGTAGGGGCGCTGGAGAGTCGCCGACGCGACGATCCGGCCGTCGATCTCGCCAACCAGCGCCAAGACCATGTCCCTGTGAACGTTGGTGACGAAACGGTGGACGTTCTCGGGCTGGGTGACGTCGTGGCGAAGGAACTGGCGATCCTCATTCGGCAGAGCCGAGAAAAAATCCAACATCTTGCCTTCGTCCGCCAGTTTCATCGGCCGGACAAGAATTTCGGTCCCGTCCTTCAGCCGCAGCGACTTCGGATAACCATCTGCAACGGGCATCAGCGAATCTCCACTTGATCGACCAACATTCTAAGTCGCATCCGTTCCCGGCGCAACGGACGCCGCGCGCCCCAGGTCCAGGCCCGCCTGGAATGCGGCCAGGTTCAGCTTCTCGGTTCCTCGGGGCACCGATTCCTTGATGGCCTGCCGAGTTGCCTCCTCGGACACAAGGCCGGTCACCCCGGTGAAGAACCCCACCATGACAATGTTCAGGACCAGACGGCGCCTCATTTCTTCGGGGCTCCGAGTGGTGGGCATCCCGAACGCGCGAACTCCCGGCGGCAAGCTTCCGATTTCGACCATGTCCTGCTCGTACAACAGGGTCCCCTCTGGATGCATTTCCGGCAGGAACTGCGCGTAAGCGTCCCGCGACATCGCGATCAGCACTTCTGGCTTCCGGACATAGGGATAGCCGATCGCTTCCTCGGACAAGGTGACCTGGGCACTACACGCGCTGCCACGTGCCTCGGGACCGAACGCCTGAATCAGCGTCGCGTGGCGCCCGTCGTGGATCGACGCCGCCCGGCCGATGATCATGCCCGACAGGATCACGCCCTGTCCGCCCAGACCACCGATGCGAATCTCGGTCTTACCCATCGACGCCTCCCCACGGTTGGTAGCGCTCACCGAAGAAACCTGAATAGTGCGCGTTCATCGCATCAAGCCAAGTCGGCCGCTCGCGATCGACGAATTTGCCCACCACGATGGGGCCGTCCATCCCCAGCGGGATCTGCTTGGTATCCGCACCATCCTGGATACTGCTGCGATCCTTGTACGCGCGGACCATGTCGACCCCATCGCCCAATCGGTTACGCCGCAGGAACAGCGTCGGACACGGTGCCAGCACCTCGATGAACCGGAATCCCGTCTTGCCCAGCGCCTCGCGCATTGTCCGCGCGAGTTGGCGCACGTGATACACGGTCCAACGCGCAACAAACGACGCCCCGGCGGCGTCGGCCAGGAACGGCAGGCTCAACGCGTTTTCGAAGTTTCCGAAGGGCATCGTCGTCTGGGTGGCACCTGCGGGCGTAGTCGGGGCCAACTGACCACCGGTCATGCCGTACGTGAAATTGTTGACGCACACGACCAGCAGATCCATGTTCCGCCGGGCCGCATGCACGAAGTGGTTGCCGCCAATGGCGAACAGATCACCGTCGCCTGAGTAGACCACTACCTTCAGGTCGGGCCGCGCCAGCTTGAGGCCCGCAGCAAACGGGATCGCGCGACCGTGGGTCGTGTGGAACGAGTCCAAGTTCATGTATCCAGCCACACGCCCCGTGCATCCGATGCCGGACACGATGGCGACCTTGTCCAGGTCGGCTGCCGCATCGCCCAGGGCCCGTGTGAAGCAGTTGACCGTGGTTCCGATACCACAACCGGGGCACCAGATATGCGGGATCCTCTCGCCTCGTAGGTAGGGTAGCGACGGGTTGTCCATGTGCGGCAGGCCCGACGGATTCATTTCCCGTTCCATGTCCGTGCTCATCGCGCTGCCTCCAGGATCCCGGCCAGGATCTGTTCGGGTTCATGCACGGTGCCGCCCGCATGGTCGATCAGGTGGACGGGCACGCGCCCGCAGACCGCACGCTCCACCTCGTGCATCATCTGTCCCAAGTTCAGTTCAGCGACGACAAAGGCCCGGGTGTTCGCGGCCAGTTCCGCCATCCGCTTCGCGGGGAACGGCCAGGCTATCACCAAGCGGGCGTGGCCCACCCGAACCCCTTGCGAACGCGCTTCTTCGACCGCCGCTTGCACCACCCGCGATGTGATGCCGTAGGACACGATAATCACATCGGCGTCCTCGCACCCATCCTCGCGGATGTCGACCAGTGCGTCCCCGGCATCGAGGATCTTGTTCGTCAGACGCCGTACCAACCGGTCGTGCGCCACCGGATTCATCGCTGGGTACCCACGCTCGTCGTGAGTCAGGCCGGTCACGTGGATCCGAAAACCGTCACCTGCGCGCACCATATCGGGCACAAGGTCATCCCCGGCGTCGAAGGGTCGGTACTCGCCCGGCGCTTTCTTCGTCCAGCGCCGTTCGACGATTTCGATCGCCTCGGGTGCCGGGATCTCGACCCGTTCGGTCATGTGCCCCACGACCTCGTCCATCATCACAAAGACCGGCGTCCGCCACTGTTCGGCCAGATTGAAGGCCCGAATCGTGAAGTCGAAACATTCCTGGGGCGAATTCGGGCAGATCGCGATGATCTGGTAGTCGCCGTGCGATCCCCACTTGATCTGCATCATGTCGGCCTGGGCAGGCAGCGTGGGCAACCCGGTCGACGGCCCACCGCGCTGGACGTCGATGATCACCAACGGTACTTCGGTGAACGCCGCCAGTCCGATGTGTTCCATCATCAGCGACAGGCCCGGCCCCGACGTAACCGTCATCGCCTTGACCCCACCCCACACCGCGCCCTGGACCGCGATGGACGCCGCCAGTTCGTCCTCCATCTGGACGAAGACGCCGCCGACCAGCGGGATACGCGCCGCGAAACGCTCGACCACCTCGGTGGACGGCGTGATCGGATAGCCCGCCACGAACCGGCAGCCCGCCGCCAGCGCGCCTTCGCAGGCTGCGTGGTCACCGTCGATAAAATGGACGCCCGTCAGCACTCCCTTGGGATCGGCAGTCAAGGCAGCCTCCATGTAACAGTTTCGTCTTGCCGCCCCGGATGGGCACGCACCCCGGACCAGACTGCGGCAAGCGTCAGAACGTATGCGGAAAAACAAGATGGAACGATTCGCACGTTTATCACCCGGCCTTGGTCGTCGCCTGGGGCACCGACGACTCGTCCGCCTTCGGCAGGTCCTTCAAGCGAACCCCGAAGATGGCGAAATCCGGGCAATACATCCCACACAGGCCGCAGCCAGTGCAGTCCTCCGGGTGGGCGAGCACTGGATAGTGATAGCCCTTGGCATTGAAGGCTTCAGAGAACTTGATGCACTCGGTGGGGCAGAACTCGATGCAGTAAGAACAACCCTTGCAGACTTCGGGACGAACGAATACGGTCCCTTTGGCCTTGCGGGTGGATTTTTCCTGGCTCATGACGCCCTCCTGGCGGGCGCGGGGCGGGGCGTTCGACCTCCAGGGTCACATCCGGGAGGTCGAGGCCGGCCAGCGCGTCACGCAACGCGTCCAATAGAAGAAGAAAGCGGTCCGAAAGTCAACCCGAATCGGCCCGCCTCCTTGCCCTTCCTGTGCGGATGATTACCTTTTCGGGTGGTGGTGCGGACGACACGGCACGTCGCTGCCGAATGGGAGATAGGCGGATGATAGCGGTAATTTTTCAAAAAC
>CAZHDQ010000321.1:0-4308 GCA_964531595.1 uncultured Anaeromyxobacteraceae bacterium | reverse complement strand
CGGCCCACAACGTCGTTGCTGACGTCCGCTCGGGTGCGACGGTGAATGGGACGTTTCCCAGTTGGCAGTGGATGTCATTCCGCAGCGGATGACTCGCCAGCGAACTGTCTGCCGTGACCGGAACCGGGACAGGAGCCGATTGCATCCCATGCCTCCAACCGCCAAGAACTGCCCAGATGTCAGCCGTCTGGCTGGCGCACCGCGCGACTTCCGGTCTGCAGTTCGGGGAACGACACGACCACCAAGCCCTCGTCCAACAGAAGGCGCCTCCTCTGGCGCAGGAAGTCCACCAACCCGATCTTCTCATCCAGGATCATCGACAGGTCGTACCCATCGATCACGAAGAACGTCGGCTGCTTCCCGACGCGGATGGCGTCTTGGGCCGGCTGGGTCACCCCGTTCAATGAAACGAAGACACCGCGTGTAAATTTGGACTTCCCCTCGATCTTCCCTCGGAACACGAGCAGCGGTGCCTCGGCCACAGGCGCCTTCTCCCACTTGGCTTCCAGGAGGTAGACATCGTGGTCCAGTTCGAAGGAACCGTCGATTTGTTCGCCAACCACGCGGAAGGGCTCCCGGGGCGCCAGGTCATGCAAGGCGAAGAGGCGGTTCAAGATCCGCTCGAACGCCAACCCGGCAGCCTGCGGACTCGCTGCCATGTGCAACCCATAGAAGTCCTGCAAGAGCGCGTGGAGTTCCTGGGAGCGCTTGGTCGCATGTGCTGCTCGCTCTTCCTCGTCAGCAAGAACAGCAGCCACGCGGTCCTTCGCGGCATCGTGACTGCCGGCCCGAAGGGATGCGATGAAACCCGATTCCCACAGCTCCGGGAACTTGAAGCCGACACCGAGGATGGCACCGTTCAGACGTTCGATCTCATCTGCCGCTACCGGGCGCCCCTGCTTCTGCCGGTACACGATCGCGGATTTCACGATCTCCAGGATCAGACGCTCGAAAAGGTCGCGGCGCTGTTCGAGTGTCCGTTCGAGCAAGGCAGAAATCGCGGGGAGCTTGCTTCCCGCCGTCCAGAAGTCCCCGACGCCGACGTGAGCGGCGATGGACTGAAACGAGACGTGGCCCTTCCACTTTGGGTTGCCGCTGCCGGGCAGGAAATCGTAAAGCAGTTCGGCCATATCTGCGATGGCCTTGGTCTCGCGAAGACTCATCGACATGACCCCGCGTTCTTCCCGTCGAAGTATCCCCTCCAACCAGGCAGGATGCAACGGGCGGGACTGGCACGTGGTGACGGCCCCGATCGCCCCATCCCCGCTGCCCATCGCCTCTTCGTTAGGGGCTGACCCGGCCACGAGCTGCCGAATGCTTGATCCGACTTCAAGAAGCCAGCGGTCGGCGACCGTTGCCGCCCGTGTCCCGCAACCCCGCATCCCGACACGTTTTCCGCCGCGAGACGCAATCCGGCCACGGAATTCCGTCTCCCATCTGTCTTCCATCGGGGGTTTTCGGGCGGATCGGGGGGATCAGAAGGTCGGAAAAGGTAAAGATTACGAACAGTCCCGGGTGGAGGTGGGGAGGATCGAACTCCCGACCTCTTGAATGCCCTTCAAGCGCTCGACCGTACTCATCCAAACCTAACGGAGCATCACCATGTCCAGCAACGCGTAGTCGTAGTGTCCCCCGTCCCCACGCACCCCGCCGCGAACTGATCGCTGTCATAGACCAGGCCATTGGCAACGAAACCATCTTGATCACCCGGCTGGTCGTGGACGCACTCGACGGTGCAAGTTCTGGGTGTCCAGAACCCTCCCCCGACAGCGCCAGCGGCAGGCGGGTCCACAAGTAGGGTTCAGCCGGGTGGCAGAAACCATCAGGTTCTGGACCCTAGCCCCGACAGACATCCCCCTTCGAACCCCCACCCATCCCAGATAACCGATCCGGTTCCACAACTGCCTGGCAGTTCGTGCAGGTGACCCGGCCGCCCTGCTGGTGACCTACGGCTTCCCCCGGCAGACCGGGTTGGACGTTTTCAGGTTCGGGTTCGTGCTCCAAATCCGTGTCGGTTCAATGTCTCGCGGCGGTAAGCGCCTCCCGATTCCTGGGATGTCCGGCCTGTTTCCTGCCTGGACTGGCGACGCTCAATAGTTCTCCTCTATGCCTCCCATCACTAGAGGAGGTATCTCATGAACGATCAAATCATCGCCGCCGAAAGTACCCATGTCGAAACTCGATGGATGACCGCGGGCGAAATCGCCTTCAGGCTGCGCCTGCACCGGAAAACGATCCTGCGTTTAGCCCGCGCTGGGGTCGTGCCTTGCCTTCGCGCCGGGCACGCGATCCGTTTCGATCCGGTGGCCGTCGAGGCCGCCCTGTGCCGGGCGACAGGAGGCCGATGATGCTAGGCCAAGAACAGAATTTCTTCGTCTGGCTCCATATCCCGACTCCGGACCGAGGCGACCTGGGTGGCAGCGAGCAGTGGGACGGCGACTGCTGGGTGCCGTCCCCGTTCAGGGGAAATTTGCCGGAAATGGGTAAGGAGTACCTGGGTATCGTGCCCGGGCATTGTGTTTAGTTGGCAAGGTAGACCGCTGCCTCCGGTTGATCGCCGGGAGAGGCAGCGGAGATTTTGGAGAACAAATGAATAATACCGACGGACTCAACGAGATTCAGGCGCAGCCAGGGTCTCCTGGAGACTATCTTTCGCCCCTCCCCCTGTTCGGCGACATCCCGCTGGACAGGGCCGTGGAACTCATGACGGGGCCCGTTGGCGGCCCTAGCACAGTTGCGACCATCGGCCTCGGATGGGGGGATCTGGGAGAGCGGACGACGCTCGACAACCCGAGCGCCGAGTTCACCCTTTGGTCTGGTTCGATCCCCGACTACAGCAGCGACGTACCCTTCCAGGCAAAGACCGGCGCCTACTGGATTCCCGGTCTGCTGCTCTCCTCCATCCTCCGTATCACGACTGACCCGACAGAACGCCGGAAGATGGCCGAGTGGGGATCCGGCCTGGGGCGTGGGGACGTTGGTGGGCACACGTCGGCATTTGCCGAGGCAGACGAGGGGAGCCTCGACGTGCAGTACCGCCGGATCTTGGAAGTCGAGGCCAAGACGGGGCTCCGCTTCGGCTTGTTGGTTTTGTCGGGTGACACGAGGCCCGAGTCGATCAAGCGCGCCGGGTTGCCGAAGGGCTGGGTTGAACCGGGAAAGTCGATCCACCTGTATCTGCTCTTCGACCGGCTCCTCCAGGTGTCTGTCACCGCCGAAAAAGCCCTCTGGCAAAAGATCCAGCACCTGCTGTGCGTCGTGTTCCGGGCCGACACGGCGATCACCAACACGGATCGAAAGATGCGCCTCCCCGGCATCGCCGCCGGTCGGATCGCGGGTGATGGGAAGGGCCACCGGACCCGCATTCAGACCATCATCCGGGGGGACTTCGACAGGTTCGACCCCGCGAGCATCCCGGACGTCCTGACTGCCCTCTTGGCCTCCGAAGGCGTCGCCGACCCGGAAGCTGCGTTTCGGGCGATCCAACTCGCCGACAAGGTATCGAAGTCAGACGGCGAGGGGGCGAAGGAACTGGCGGCCCGGATTCGCCTGCGCGCGAAGGCAGACGACTCCGACGAACGGGCCGCAAACAAGTACCTGGGGCGTGCCAACCCGACGGGTGGCAACTCCACTTTCCCTGACGACACCCGCATCCTCATGGCCGACGGTCGCAGCGGCACGCTCGCCGAGGTCACGTTCGGGCTGCCTGCTGGCGGTAGGACGCTGTCGTGCTTCTGTCCGGCACATGCCAACAGCAGGACTCCGGCCGCGACGGTTGGTCTAGGAACGTCTGGCAAGCCTTTCCTGCGTTGCTTCGGCACATGCGGCTGCACCTACCGCACCGCCTTGCCCCCCGATCCGGTTGTCGTCGGCCCTCTCGTCAACGCCGATCTGGACGACGTGCTGGAGGGGATCATTACCCAGACCCAAACCGAACCCGATGAGGACGCCAAGGAGGACGAGGCCCTGCACAACCGCCTGATGGCCTGGAGAGCCTACTCGGCCGCGATGCGTGCCCGAGTCGAGGCCAAGTTGGACGAGGCCAACAAGTATTCTACAGAGGTGATGGAGGCTGCACACCGGGTCGTCGCCGCTGGGCGCAAGTGGACCCAGCGTTTCGCGGCTCACCTGCGCAGGCAGAGGGTGACTGGTCGGGGGCGGCATTGTGGCGGCAGGCACCAGGCATTAGCCAACGTCGTCAACGGCGAACTGCGGGTCACCTCGCGCGATTGCACGTCGATCACCTGCGTGGTCCGTGATCCACCGTCACAAATTTCTAGATCTTGAAATCATTGAGCATGCTGCGGT
>CAZHDQ010000320.1:0-4315 GCA_964531595.1 uncultured Anaeromyxobacteraceae bacterium | reverse complement strand
GCCGAAATCGGACGGGGGCTGTTTGTCCTGCTGGGGCTGGGGGCCGCCGACGACGCGACCGACTTGGACTGGATCGCCGGCAAGATAGCGCGATTGCGCGTGTTCGATGACGAAGCGGGCCAAATGAACCTGTCCGTCGACCAAGTCGGCGGCAGCCTGTGTGTGGTCAGCCAGTTCACCCTTTTTGGCGATGCGCGGCGCGGCAACCGGCCCTCGTACATCGGCGCGATGCCAGTCGATGCCGCTCGGGTCTTTTGGCCGCATGTCGAAGACCGCTTTCGCGCCTCTGGTATTCCGTGCGTGTTCGGTGACTTTCAAGCGATGATGGACTGCGACCTGGTCAACGAGGGGCCGGTCACTCTATCGCTAGACAGCGACGATCACCGCAGATAGGTGCCTGTAATTCGATGATTTCCCGGTGGTCTTTTGGTGTCAATTAGAAAGGGGCGGGTCTAGTCGCAGGTCACGGCTGCCAGTTCCTGCTGGAATGCGTTAAAGAACTCCTCGTCCTTGCGCAGTTCCTGGTCGATCATGTTGAATTCTTCGAACGTCTTGAACCCGTGGCGGTTCAGCAGTTCGATGTACAGGCCCTGGACCGTGTCCTCGGTGATGTTCTTGCCTTCCTTGCGCTTGGCTTCGATCTCGCGCCGGATGCACTCGATGGCGATCAGGGCGCCCTTGTAGTTCTCCTTTGCGGTCTCGGCGGTCGGCATCAAGTCGGCACCCTGGAAGTCAGCCATGAACAGCCCTGGGCCCTTCTGGTCCCAGAACAGCGTGATCCAACCTTCGTCCGTCTTAGGGTGCTCGCGGTCGCCGGTGATGAAGAAGTAGCGCGGGTGGTATCCATCCAATTCGATCTTGATCTCGTACTCATAGCGATAAACAGTTTTGCGGTCCTCTGACGCCTCTTGGATCGGGATATCGTTTAGCGGGATCTGCTCGATGATTTCCTTCTTTTCCTTGTCGAGGTGCAGCGAGGGGTTATCGACATCGCGCGTGACGGGCGTTTGGGTGTAGTCCGTCTTCTTGCGCAGGCAGTTCAGCAGTTCCACCTCTTCGGTGAGGCTGCTGCAGTCCAGCGTGTACTTGAATTCCTTGATGGAGGCCTGAGCGTTTTTCGGCGAATAGAACAGAGTCAGGCTGCCGTACTTGTTGCCGGTCACGTTCTCGATGTCGCGGATCCGGTCTTCCTGGGCCTTCCGGAGGCTTTCCTTGTACTTGCCCAGTTCGCCATTCATCATCGCTTCGAACTGCTCGGCGCGGATGTCGTCCGTCATGATGTAGGCGAGTCCGGCACCAGTGAGCAGTGCGACAACGATGATCACGATCACCGGCGCCGTGAAGAACTTCTTCTTCGCGTGCTTTCGGGAATCGAGGATTTCCTGGAGAGGAATGCTCTTGCCTTCCTCTTCGGGTGGGCTCAGGAGCAACTCGTGTACGTCCCTAGGCAACTTCTCGTTGGTGTGTTCGTCCATCTCCCTCACCCGTTAGCACAGTATAGAACGGCCCGCCTCCCGCCAGGGCGGGTGCGCGGATTGGGACTATATCCGGCGAGGATCCGGGCGTCAAGCCAGAACTGCACCGCCATTTCGAGCGAATCCACAGCTTTGATCGGTGGAGTGGTGAGACTTGGCAGCTGGGGTGGGTGACGTCGTGCCTGGTCAACCGTCAGAAAGTACCGGCTCTACGCAGGGCTCGTCGCCTGCCATGCGAACCAGAAGTTCATCGGTCCCAGGGGCGATGGCGATCGCTTGGTCGGCCGCAAGTCGCAGGATTCGCTCGGCGACCCACGCCTCGGCCGCTTCACCCGTCGCTCCGCGGGATGCGACAGCGTCGACGCCGGCCCGGGCCACGGGCGGTTCGATACGAAGCGCTAGGCCGTACTCGCCATAAAAGTCGTGTTGGGCCTGCTCAAGGATTTTACGTACGACGGCCTCTAGAACCGGGCCCGAGGGGCGCGTGAACCCGATAACCTGATCTACGGCGCCGGCCAGGTCGGCGGGCAGGCGCTTGTGCAGGCGGGCGAATGCCGGGTCGTGCGGGGACAGTGGCCCGGCGAAATGGCGCTCGGGTGTGGCCGCTCCGAATCCCATCGTCCGCGCCCCATCTCCCAGGGCGTCATCAGAGGAAAGGGTCAGGATCTGAACGCTGTTACGGAAGTCGATGCGCCGGCCCATGCGGTCCGTGGCCGAGCCTTCAGTAACGATCTGGGCGACCAGCGACAGGATCGACGGATGGGCTTGATCCGCGTGGTGCCAAATGACCACGAGGAAAGGTCGACGGATTAGAGTGTCAGCAAGCAGGCCGCCTTCCTCGTGCCCGACGTAGCCGGGCGGTGAACCAATCAAATTCGCGATGGCGTGGGCTTCGCCGAAGTCCGCTAAGTCGATTTCTAGCACCGCCTGGCGCGTGCCGAACAGGAACTCGGCGATCGCCAGGGCCATCGTTCGCTTACCCGCGCCCGTGGGTCCGGCGAACAGAAACGATCCCATCGGCCGGCGCGAACCGAAGCGGCTCCAGTTTCGTGCCAGGGTGCGGACGATCGCTTCGATGCCATCCGGTTGGCCAAACACCTGCACCTTCAGGAAATCGGCCATCTCGCGCAGCCGCTCGGACGGTGAAAGGGCCAGAAATTCGCGGGGCAGGTCGACCAGCGTGGCAAGCACCTCGACGATGTCGTCTCGACTCACCTCGCAGCGCCCTTCGCGGCGAACGCGGGCGCCGGCCCGATCCAGTACATCGATTGCCTTGGCGGGCAGGCTGCGGTCAGGGATCACGCGGTCAGTCAGGCGGACTGCGGTCCGCAGCGCGTCCTCGGTGTAAGTTACGCCGTGGTGTTCCGCGTAACGCGGCGCTACGCCCGCCAGGATTTGTTCAGCCTCGTCCAGGTCTGGCTCGCGCAGCGTTACCGGTTCGAAGCGGCGCTTCAGCGCAGGGTCCGTCAGGATGTGGCGCTTGTATTCCGAGAACGTGGTGGCGCCGATGCATGGTAGTTCGCCCCTGGCCAGCGCCCCCTTCAAGTCGTTCGCTGCATCCATGCCGCCGTCGCCTTGTCCCGCGCCGATCAGCGTGTGGATTTCATCCAGGAACAGCACCACACGGCCCTCGGCTGCCAGTACCTCGTCCTTCAGGTCTTTCATCCGGGCCGAAAACGACCCGCGCATCGCGGTGCCGGCCACCAGATCCGCGACCGAAACCGACAAGACGATCCTCCCTTCCAGGCCAGGCACCGAACCGGGGGCACATGCGATCCGTGCGGCCAGGCCTTCCACCAATGCGGTCTTGCCAACGCCGGGGTCGCCCAGCAGCAATGGGTTGTTTGCCCGGCGCTTGCACAGGATATCGACGATCGCGTCCAATTCCCTGTTGCGGCCGATCAAGGGGTCGACCTTGCCCCGCGCGGCATCCGCGGTCAGATTTCGTCCAAGAGCGGTCAGGGTCGGGAACCGGGCAGGGTCCAGGTCGAACATCGCGGCCTTTGCGGAAGGTTCTGGATTCGCCGGTCGGGGAGCCTGGAGCGGCGGCCCTTGCGTGGCGTCCGTTCGGGCCTGTGCGGGTTCTGGCGTCGAGGTGTGCGCGGTTGGTTCCTGCAGGGCCTCGAAGACCACCGGGGTGTCGTCGTCGGGCTCGAAAGGACGCACCCGTTGTGTAGGCTGGACGGTCGCGGTCGCCACCCGGTTCGAACGCGGTGCCGGTTGGGGGGCAGCCGGTCGTCGGTGAGGCGCCGATGCCTGGGCGGCCGCAAGTCGCTCGCTGGCCGATCGTCGGAGGCGTGGGTCGGTCAGATGTGCCATCGCCCGGGTCCGAAGATCGAACGTAGACAGACCTGCGTGTTCCAGAACTTGTGCGGCACGAGATGCGGGAAGCCGGGCCACCGCCATAAGAAGGTGGACCGAGGTCATCTGCGGCGAATCGAAGTTGACGGCGATGCGCGTTGCGGTGGCATAGACCGATGCTACTGTTTCAGGGGCCTCCATGGGCTCGGACGGCAAAAGGTCCAGGAGGTGTTCCATCTGGACACGTTTTTCCAGCAGTACGGCCTGGGCCTCGCACGGGATCGCGTACATCGCCAGTAGCAGATGGGCGCTGTCCCTGGGCTGACTCGCCCTACGTGCGATATCGTCGGCTTCGGCGTAGACCGTCCGCGCCTCTGAACTGAGCGGGATTTCTTCCACCATGGCGAGTATTCGTTCCCGAGTGCAGCGTGTCCCAGCGGCACTAGTAGCAGTCGCGAGCCGCGCATGTCAAGCGGCTAAGGCATCCTCAATCCACCACCAGGGTCGAGCGTTCTCCTCTCGGGATGGTCTTTGCGACG
>CAZHDQ010000319.1:3024-4332 GCA_964531595.1 uncultured Anaeromyxobacteraceae bacterium | reverse complement strand
GATCAATGGAATTGGCACGCTCACACACCCGCCGGCGCCGTCGGCTGGCGGCGGCGCTTGGCCTCGGGCGTCGACGTTGGTGTCCACATCCTCGGGGTCTACGGGCTGGCGCCGAGCCGCGAAAAACACAGTCATCACGGCGTGGTATTCCGACGGAGACCCGAGGTCCGGGAGCAACCCCACGCTTCTCGGGTTTCTGTCCCATGTGGCGGGCTCGGCATTGCAGGTGTCGAGGTCCCGAATGCAGTCGAGCAACCCCTATGCAGACGGCGACACGGCATACTGCATCACGTTCGTGTGTCCTGCAGGCAGTTCCTGGATGGTCAAGGTGGATGGTTGGCGCAATGGCAGCACCATGGTCGTCTACGCGCATGTCGCGCAATAGCGAAGGAGACAAGATGAAAGTTTTTTCAAGTGCGTTGGTCGCCTACGCGGGGGCGCTGGCGGTCGGCCTGGCCGTCGAGGCGGCTCCGATTCCGGTTGTCGAGGGCGATCCTGATTCGTTCTATTCCGTGCTCCGCCGCGTCCAGGTCTACATGGACGCCTACGCTCCGTTCGATTCGTTCGAGTATGGCATCGCGGAGTCCAACGGGGTGTACGTCGTGACGCATTGGGACACCTCGGCCATTCCGCCGCCGCGGCTTCTGGATGGCGTGGACACGTTTCCCTCGCGTGAGATCGCCGAGGCCGATCCAGACGAAGTCGCGGTCGCGGCGCTTGGCGACAACCGCCGGTCGTGGGAGCTCAAGCCCCCCGCGGTCCGCAGGCAGATCAAGCAGATCAAGCGGCTGGCCATGCAGGAGGCCAAGCCCGCGGAGCGCAAGGCCGCCGAGCTCGAATTCCTGTCGCTCGCCGCGGAGATACAGCAGGCCGTCGGGGCCACAAATTCCATCGTGACCTTCGACGCCGCGCTCGACGCGCTGGATTCCGTGGAGGATCCGGTCGTGTCCGGTCGAATCACGCGTGCGCTGATGCGCATTGACAAGCTGCTGTCCCGGTACGCTCTCGACTGGGACGCGGCGCTCTACATGCTCCCGGAGGGTGATTAACCATGTCCTGCACATCGTGTTTCAACAGATCCTGCCCCGCGCCTGTGAACGTGGAGATCCACCAGACGTTCCTGCAGTTGGACGGGTCGTCCGCCGTGATCGACGTGTATGCGGAGACGGTGGTTGGCACGCAGGTCGCGCTTCCGTTCGCGCCACTCGTCGGCTATCCGGTGAAAGTGCTCGTCAACGGTCTGCTGCAGCAGGCCCCCGACCATTATTCGATCTCCGGGAGCGTCATCACGTTCGTGAACGCCCTCGC
>CAZHDQ010000319.1:1747-2924 GCA_964531595.1 uncultured Anaeromyxobacteraceae bacterium | reverse complement strand
CGTGGGCTCCTTGAACGACGATCTGGCAGGCACCCAGTTGAGCTTCTTGGCTTTGCTCCAGGCGCTTGCGTCGCTGGTCGTGCCCGCCGGGGCGGTCTGCAGCTTCGCCGGATCATCCGCGCCCGACGGATGGCTCGTCTGCGACGGGGCCGCGGTTTCGCGGACGACGTATGCCGCGTTGTTCGAGCAGATCGGCACGGCCTTCGGAGCCGGGGACGGCGTCGCCACGTTCAATCTCCCCGATCTTCGCGGCGAGTTTGTCCGCGGTCTGGACTCCGGGCGCGGGGTGGACGCGGCCCGAGTGCTCGGCACCGCGCAGGACTGGGCCACGGGGGCACCGAAGGCGAAGTCGCGCGCCGCCAAACGCCTGTTGGTCGACGGCACGCTGGGAATCGGGTTCGACGCGCCGCTTCCCGACACGCCCATTGGCTTCGCCCGCGTGGCCAGCGCGTCGGATACGAACGACAGGACGATCGCCGCTGTGTCTTATATGAATAAGTCGGACCACGAGACCGATCTGCTGGGGGTTGCGTCGGGCGATCCGGAGACCCGGCCCCGCAACGTGGCCCTGCTTTACTGCATCAAGACCTAGGAGGATGCCATGGCGTTGACAGCGGAAGGATTCGTGGATTTGAAGGACGGGATGAACGCATCCCGCGATCCGCTGCTGCTTGGCGACACCCAGTGCGCTCGTGCGATCAACGTGTCGTTTCGCGGAGGGCTGGCCAAGACCCGGCCCGCATTCATCCCATGGGAGTACGAGGGTCTGCGGCCGAGGGAGCCCTATCGGGGTGGCGGAGTCTGGAGCCTTTCGTCCGGAGACAAGTTCGTGGGGGTGTTCGGGTCCGAGGTGTGGGTCGTGGAGCTCGCGGGGGCGGGCGCGACGCCATTCGCCAAGCTCGACACTTCCGACGGACAGTGCTTCGTCACGCAGGCCGACCGGTACGTCGTGGTGCAGGACGGGACGTCGGCCCCCGTGGCGCTCGAAGAGACGGAGTCTGGCATCGCGCTGGTGCCTGCGGAGTCCGTTTCGCTCCCGGTCGGCTATTTCGGCATCTACGCCCATCTGCGGCTGCACATGGTCCCGAAGCTGGTCCCCAACACTGAAATCTCCGGCAAGCCCTATCTGGTGAGTGGAGACGTGATGGAGCCCCTCAATCCGATCACGGTGCTTGGA
>CAZHDQ010000319.1:0-1737 GCA_964531595.1 uncultured Anaeromyxobacteraceae bacterium | reverse complement strand
CCACGGGCTTCCCCTGGAGATGGGGGTCATCGGGGGGTTGGGCGTCATGCGAAATTCGCATACGGGGTCGGGTCTCGGTGCCGTGATCGTGCTGGCCCGAGGAGGGTTGTGCGCCTTCGATTTCTCCATCTCCCGCGATCTTTGGAAGGAGCAGTCGCTTTCCCAGGTGCTCTTCTTCGGACCGGGGTGCATCAGCCCCTGGGGCGTGGCCAGCATCAACGACGATTTGTTCTACCGGGGGATCGACGGCTTGCGCACGTTGCGGTATTCGTCGTCGGCGATCGCCGGCTCGTCGGGTTCGCTTTCGTCCACGCCGTCGTCGCTGGAAGTGAACGATTTCATGAAGAACGACGGGATCGCGCTCCCCCACGTGTCAATCGCCGAATGCGACAACCGCGTGTTCTGCACGGCGTCCCACGACACGCCGAGCTTGTTCAAGGGGCTCGTCGTCCTGGACACGGCTTCGTCATTCTACAACGGGGCGGAGCGCCTGTTCGGCGGCTACGATGGGCTGTGGACGGGGCCGCGCGGAATCGCGCAGGTCCTGTCGTGGCGCAACGACGACGGGCGGCAGCTGCTCCTGGTGACGCACGACAACGATCTGTATTCGCTCGACGACGACGCCGTGCTGGACCCCCAGTCGACTCCGATCGAATCCAGGATCGAGACGAAGGCGTTCGCCTTCGGCGACCTGGTGTCGACGAAGCAGCTCCAGTTCTGCGAGGTGAGCCTGAGCGACATCCTCATCGACACGGAGGTCCGGCTGTGGTACCGGCCTCATGGCTATCCGCTGTGGGCCGCGCTTGGCGAGACGACAGTCCGCGTTCCGGCAGGGAGTCTTCCGCAGCGGAGGTCCGGGCTGCGGTTTCCTGTTGATTTATCGCGTGAAACATGCGATCCTGTGTCCCGTAGACCGCTATATGTCGCGACGGCGTTCCAGTTCGCCATCCAGTGGACTGGGCGAGCCACGATCGACAGCTTCCGGGCGGTGGTGGACACGAGGGCCGATCAGCCGCCCGACGTCTGTCCCGAATCGGAGGGGGCAGTGCTGGTGGCCGGCGATCTTTCCGGCACGACGCTGGACGATTTTTCATATACCTTCAGAGGGTCCGACTGATGCTTTATACACTTTCACAGGCACGCGAGACGGTAAAGCGGTTCGTGGACAACGGATCGTGCAACAATACTGTCATAGATGCTCGAATAAACGAGGCCCTTGAGCGGCTTACCGATAATGGCGACTTCGAGTGCATGCGGGCGACTCTCCGCATTTGCACCCGCAAAAACTGCTTCACACTGCCCTACAATGTCGAAAAGTTGTTGTTCGTCGACGTGAATGGCACTCCCGCCAAGCTTTTCGGGCAGGCCTATCAGTTCCTGAGTTCGGGTCCCGGCGACCTTGACATGCGGGGCTGTTGTGCTCGGGGCGGCGGGTTCCAGGACATTGTGGACCAGGGGGAGTTTCCTACGCAGTTCACAATCCCAGATAGCTACACGGCCGCGGATGGTACCGTGGTGGATTTGTCCGCGACCGGGCTTCATCTCGCGGCGTTTTCTACCGCCGCCGAGGACGTCGGGCAGATCATGACTGTCCGTGGATTCAAGGGTTCTGGCAACGGAGATGAAGTCAATGCTGGGCGGGAGCCTGGCGAGAATCTTGTGATTCAACACTGGGCGCAGGGGGTAGAAGGGCGGCTCGCGGGTCGGGTCGGAGCCCATCTCGATCGCATGCTCGGC
>CAZHDQ010000318.1:0-4340 GCA_964531595.1 uncultured Anaeromyxobacteraceae bacterium | reverse complement strand
AGCCACGAAATGGTTGAAGAAATCATCCGGCGTCTTTTGGGCGTTGATGAAACGCCGCAGCGGTTCCTGGTAGTAGGCCACCGTGCGATCGAACATATCAAGCGCCTTCTTCGCGCGGTCCGGGTAGCACAGGTCGCCGTAGGCACGCGCTTCGAGAATCCAGAGCTCAGGGAAGAACGTTTCGCCAAAGTACGGCGAGTGCAGCGCGTGGAACGCCCCGAGGGCTCGCGAGTAGTCGCCCTTCATCATGTACGCCCAGGCCAGTTCGTAAAACACCACACCGGCCCGCGGAGAATCGCGGGGCACCTTCTTGTAGTAGAAGATCGCGGCGTCGTAGTTTCCCGCTTCGTACGCGATTCGCGCCAGCGCCATGTAGCCCAGGTCACGAACCGCCGGATCCGCGTGCGTCTGTTCAGCCGTGATGATCGACTTCTGCAACGAATCGACCGCCGACTTGTACATTTTGTAACGAACCTGAATCAACGCGGTCAGATAGTGCGCCTTTGCGCCGTCTTGCGACTTGTCGGAAACCTGATCCAGGTGCTTCAAAGCCTTCTGGTAGTTGTTGAAATCGAAGAAGTATTCGCCCAGAACGTAATTGTACTGATCCTGGAAGTCCTGGCTGAACCCTACTGTCGAGAAGTCCGGCAGACGCTCGAGGTCTGGCGGGTTGTAGATGATTTCCGCGCGCAGTTTGCGCAGCGCTAGGAACGCTTCCTTGAAGAATGGTTTTTCCGGACCTTCAAGCAGCACATCGACCAGTAGTTTCGCGGCGCTTTGGTAAAGTTTCGCATTGGCGAGGGCAGCCGCCATGCCGTACTTCGCGTTGTACGCCTCGATGCTACCAGGGGGATAATTGCCTTCCTGAACGAACCGCTGGAATACCTCGACCGCCTCGACCCAACGGCCGGAATCCGCCAGCGCCAGGCCGTCTCGCAGAACGCCGCGCGTGTATGCACTGCGTCGCGCGTCGTCGGCCCGTTTCGCTTCCTCGGCCCGCCGGCGTTCCTCTTCCGCCTTGGCAGCCGCCTCGGCAGCCAGTTCCTCGGGCGTCTTTACGCGCGGCGCAACCACAGGCGCGGTCGCCTTGGGTTCGCCGGGGGCGGTCGCGGTCGCGGGTGCCGTCGCCCCGAACAACTGCGGCGTCCTCATCATGTACTGAATCACGCCGTCCGGAACGCCCGCCTTCTTCAGTTCCAGGATGTCCTGGATCTGCATAGCGAAAACCGAGCGGTCCTTATCGATCGCCTTGATGATGTCCGCCTCGGGGATGTTCAATTTCACCAGGGTCATCACCTCTTCCTTGGTGATCGCCCCGGCTTCGCTACCGAGCGCGGCAGTCACGACAAACGCGACCGCCGTCCACAGCGCTGGCCTCAAGATTCGGTTCATCTTCCCACCGTCCAGTCAAGGTTCCTACACGGGTGTCCCGGGCATGTCGAAACGCACGGGAGCGCCGGCCTCGGGCGCACGATCACTTGGGCGCCGGCGTGAAGTATCCGAGACCCAGCGTAACTTCAGCCAACGACCGGACGCCATCGCTCCATTCGGAGTTCCCCTTGCCTGGGTACGCCGGGAAGATGTAGTGCCGGTAGTCCAGACGAATCGCCAAGTATTCGGTCAGGAACAGGTGGGCGCCAAGGCCGAGGTTCGCCATCAGGTTGAACGGCACGGCGTCATCGTAGGACTTCCGAGTCTTCCACTCCCTGTTCAGGTTGTCGTAGACCTCGGAGCCCATCATCCCCAGGCCGACCAGCAAGCCGATGTCGAAACTGGTCAACTTGGTCGTGAACAGCGACACCTTGCCATGCACTGGCGCCCAGTACACGTTGATGCCCGCGTACCAGTTCACTCGCTCGGGGATCTGCACATTCGATACCGCGCCACCCGAGAACTTCATCAGGTCACTGCGCAGGCTGCTTTCGGTCGACGGGATGTATGCCCCGGCGATTTCCAACGCAACGCTTTCCAAGAAGAAGTAGTCGTAGCGAAGGCCTACCGGGAAGTAGTTGAAGAACGAATCGTTCGGGATGATGCCAACCAGCACGCCGATTTCGTGGCGGTTAGCCTTCTCGAACACCCGCTTCTGGATGACCTTGAGGTCGCGTTCCTTTCCCCAGACCTTGTCCATTTTCTGGTCCAGGACCGTCTTTTCGACTTCCTGGCCGGTCGCAATCGGGATCGCAGCAAACAACACGACGATGCCGATCACGGTCCGCAGCGCCCACCTACCATTCATGACTGCCCTCATTGGTTCAACCCTTGCCCGCGGCGCCGCGGCGCCGTCGATGCCATTCCACCGGGACCCGGCCAATGCCGGCGCCCCAAGGCACGCCTACTCAACCGAAGTGCAACCGGATTCGTCGATGTTGCACAGCGCGTCGCGGGTCGCGCACGAAGTGTCGAACGTCTGACATTCGCCCCAGCAACAGGAATGCCCCTCGCCACACGCGGTATCCAGATCCTTCCAAGTAGCAGCGCAGACCCGATCCGTGCCACGACACGAACGGTTCTCGCACCCAGGCTCGCCCAGGGGGTACCACTCGCACGAATCGCCTTCCGCGCAGGGAACGCGGAAGGCACCGCGAAGGTCCAGTGTCGGAATGCTGTTGGCAGACGATGTCGCGTCGACGTATCCAACGCGAAGCAGTGCCTGGGCCTCGGGAGTCACAGGACCATCGAGAAGTTTGACGGAACCCTGAACCGCCACGTTCGAACCCATCGGCAGGCGATCATTGGCCAGGTCCGGCAGGTCAACGCCCAGCATCCAGTTACCTGCCAGCGATCCTCGCATCCGTTGCATCGTGCCGCTGATCGCGGTCTGGAGCGCCTTGGACGCCGTCGAACCCAGCGAACTGAGGTCCTGCGCGTTGATAAAGGCGTAGTGGCCGCCGGTCAGGCACGCGACCTCTTGCTGCAGCGCATCGCGTTCAAGATATCCGGGGGCTTGGATCTGGACGAAGCTTACATGCACCGGCAGTTCTTCCTGGGGAAGCCAGTTACCGCCCGAGTCCTTCAGGTCCGCCATCAAGACGTCCATGAAGTTCTGGTAGCCAACTTCGGCGCAGGAAGGCTGGTTCAGCGGTGTGTACTTGCCGCCCTTGAACCAGCGCATGTTGGCGCGGAAATCCGGCGAGTCCGGATGACAAGTGTCCGGCCCGTCCGTGATGACGATGATGTGACGGACCTCGGAACGGCCCTGGTCCCGCATGAACCCGTAGACGTCGGAAACAGCCTGCCACAAGGGCGTACGCCCCTTCGGCGACCCCTGGAGTGCGCTGAATGCCGACGAGTTCGTGAACAGTTTGTGGTTGCTCCCGAAGCACTCGTTTCGGCGATCTTCCTCTCGGCCTTCGGGAAGCAGGTCACAGACGACCTTCGCGTTGCTGCCGGTGGTTTCCGAGAACTCGAAGATCGCGGCCCGATCGTTCGCGTTCAGCAGCGCGAAGAACGATTTGACTGCGGTGAAACGCGTGTTGTCAGGGTCGGTGCCGTCCTTGCCGAAATCGGGTAGCCACGGACCCGAGTTGCCGCCGATGACCTCAAGCAGCGATTCAGCATCCACGAAACCTTTCATCGACCCGGACTGGTCTAGCATGATAGCGACCGCCAGCGCTTCACGATCCTTCGCCGACGGGCGGTAGACGTCCTGGAACATGCGCCGGTAGGTCAAATAGTTGGGTTCAACGTCCTGAGGACCTTGTGTGCCCTGGCAGACGGCGTTCCCGGTCAGGTCGTCGTCCGGGTAGGACTCGAGGCAATCAATGTCCACCAGGAAGTTCCTGGTCGTGATTGTATCGCCTTCCTTCACCGCGGCGCGCTCGGTTGCACCCTTCTTGACCAGGTCGCCGGGCCGGATGGACGTGTCGTTGTCTTTCTCGGACTGATCGCCGGTCACATTCTTTTCAGTGCCGACCATGTTCAGCGAGAACAACAGCGAGTTTGCCTTCCGGCCACGACCGTCATCGGGCGTGCACTGGCGCTCGTAGTTCCCTTCGGCATCCCGGTAGGCCGGAAAAACCGAAACGAATTCCATCGTTTTGAACTGGAACGTGCTGAGAACCGCAACCCAGCGGTAGTTGCACGCACCCAGAACCAC
The DNA here is from genome assembly GCA_964531595.1 of uncultured Anaeromyxobacteraceae bacterium. Lineage (GTDB taxonomy): Bacteria > Myxococcota_A > UBA9042 > DTJE01 > DTJE01 > DUVQ01. The sequence continues at coordinate 241 of CAZHDQ010000318.1, read as the reverse complement.
GAGCGACGACAGCAGCAGGCCGACCAAAATCGCCTTGTGCCTGATTCGCCGTCTGAGCGGAGATCGCGTCATGAGTCCCACTCCTTGGTAGAAACCGCCGGGACGCTGTCGAGACAGCACCCGTTGCGCGGTAGTTTATCCCCGGCGGGGCATCAAAAGTCAATAGGGTTTTCGGGTGTGCAGAGTGCCCCCCCCCCCCAATCCAGGGTACCCCGTCAATACCGACTGGAAACCACCGACA